>DASRRF010000708.1:0-7374 GCA_035695905.1 Micromonosporaceae bacterium
CAGGACCGCGGCCATGAGCAGATTCTCGGTCGCGCCGACGCTCGGGAAGTCCAGCCAGATCGTGGCGCCGCGCAGGCCGGCCGGCGCGGTGGCGATCACGAAGCCGTGCTCACCGGAGATCTCCGCGCCCATCCGGGCCAGCCCGGCCACGTGCATGTCCAGACCGCGCGAGCCGATCGCGTCGCCGCCCGGGTGGGCCACCCGGACGTAGCCGCGCCGGGCCAGCAACGGCCCGAGTACACAGATCGATGCGCGCAGCCGGCGTACCAGGTCGTAATCCGCATCGGTACCCGGTTGCTCCGGGGCATCGATGGTGACCAGATCGGCCGCGACGGACACCTCGCAGCCGAGCCGGCGCAGCACTTCGCCCATGATGGCGATGTCGGTGATCCGCGGCACGTTGGTCAGCTCGGTCCGGCCCGGCGCCAGCAGCGCGGCGGCCATCAGCTTGAGCGCGGAGTTCTTCGCGCCCACCACGCTGACCTCACCGGCCAGCCGAGCACCGCCGGAGACTCGGATCACGTCCACGGCAGCCATGGTAAGGGTCTCTGGCTCTAGGCTCGTGGTCATGGCAGTCCACCTCACCCGCATCTACACCAAGACCGGCGACGCCGGCACGACCGCGCTCGGCAATGGCGAACGCGTTGCCAAGCAGCATCCGCGCATCGCGGCGTACGCCGACGTCGACGAGTGCAACTCCGCGCTCGGCGTAGCGCTGGCGCTGGGCGCGCTCGCCGATGACGTCCGGGCCGTGCTCACCGCGGTGCAGAACGACATGTTCGACGTTGGGGCCGATCTGTGCAACCCCATCGAGCCGGATCCGGCGTACCCGCCACTGAGGGTGACCGATGCATACCTCACTCGGCTGGAGGGCTGGTGCGACGAGTTCAACGCGCGACTGTCCAAGCTGGACTCCTTCGTCCTGCCGGGCGGCACCGCCGGCGCCGCGCTGCTGCACGTCGCCCGTACGGTGGCCCGCCGCGCGGAGCGTTCCGCGTGGGCGCTGGCCGAGGTGGACCCCGCCCGGACCAACCCGCTCGCCGCGAAGTATCTCAACCGGCTGTCTGATCTGCTGTTCATCCTCGCCCGCGTGGCGAACCCGGCTGGCGATGTGAAATGGGTACCCGGCGGATCGCGCTAGCACAGCCGGTTCGGCCCGCTAGCTCAGGCCCAGCCGGACGATCTCGCGGCTGAACCGGGCCACCGCGGGCTCGCCCGGCGCGAGCGCGTCGAGGGCTACGACGAGCTCGCGCCACGGTTCGGCGCGTCGATGGTCGGCGAGGTGCCGCACCAGAGCCCCGGCCGCGGCCGGCGGCGCCATCCGCCGGCCGACCCGGGCCACCACCTCCGCGGGCAGCAGGTCGAGGATCAGCCGCCAGGTGCCGGGTACGGTCACCCCCGGCACATCCAACAGCAGATCACTGAGTACGGGAAGATCGGCGGCCGGAACCCGGGCCTCGCTGGCGCGCGGTGCCGGGATCCATGCCCGGCGTGGCGCACCGACCAGCGCCCGGACCAGCGGCGCGACGCCGGCCTCAGTCAGCTCCGGTACGCGGTGCCGCACCGTACGGTGGCCGAGGAACGCCGGGACGTCATCGGGGTGCCCGCCGGGCAGCAGTACGGCCAGGAAGCGCCCGGTGCCCGCGGCGCGATCCCGGCGCAGTTCGCCCGCGATCGGCCCGGCGGCACCATCCCGGTACCCGGGCGAGGCAACCACGGCCACGAAGTCTGCGGCGCGCACCTCCCTGAGCATCCACAGTGGCCAGTCCTGCCGGCGTTGCGCCGCCGGCAGGTCGAGCGTCGCGTCGATGCCCGATCCACGCAGCAGGAGCCACAGCCGGCGGACATCCATCACGTGTGCGGCCGAGTCGTGTGCGTACGAGACGAACACCCGTACGCCGGTCGCCTCGCTGCTCACCGCGCGTCACCCCGCCCTCGTCGAGAATCGCCACGCTCATCCATATCCCAGCCAGCGCGTCGCGGACTGTCACTCCCCTACCCGGTGACTGACATCTATCCGACCCGCCGATCAATATGATCGACGGTATGCTCCCGTGTCACGCATTCGGGCGGTTCTATGGACCGGCGCTGGCCGCCCTGCTCGTACTGCCGGCTGCGGTCGCCGGATGTGACAAGGCCGCCCCGGTACCCCCGATCGAGCTGACCTGGCGCCCGGTGACCCTGCCGGCGGCCGGCGGCTCCGCGCAGCTCCACGAGCTGGCCGCATGCGGCGGCCGGTGGTACGCGGTCGGCGCGACCGCGCCGGGGCCACCGGCTTCCGCTGCCGCCGGGCAGCCGACCCGACCGGCGGCCTGGACCACTATGGACGGCACGGCCTGGACGCCGGTCACCCTGGTGGCCACCCGGCCCTACGGCGACCAGGGCGCGCTGACCAGCGTGGCCTGCCGCGGCGCCGACGTGGTGGCGATCAGCAGCGCCTCCGGCGGGGCGCACGGCAACCCCCGGGTGAGCACGTGGCGCAGTCGGCCGGACGGCGCCTGGGTGCAGCAGGACGCGGCGTTCGAGCTTTTCGGCGGCGCGAACGCGGGCAGCGTGGACCGGGTGGTGGCCGGGCCGGCCGGCTGGTTGATCGTCGGCCATCGGGTGAGCCCGACGACCAAGCTGCGCGGCGCCGCCGTGTGGCGCTCCACGGACGGCGTCGCGTTCCAGCTCGTCGACGACGACCCGGCGCTGCGTTCCGCCGGCGACACGTACACCACGGCGTACGACGCCGCGCCCGGATCCACCGGTGGCTGGGTAGTGGTCGGTTCGGCCGGGTCGGCGACCTCGCCCGTGCCGGCCGCGTGGACCTCACCGGACGGATCGACGTGGCAGCGGGCCGGGGTCGCGACGATCGGCTCCGGCGCGGTCGAGCGCGCGATCCGCTACCCCGGTTGGGGTTTGCTGGCCCTGGGCCGGGACGTGGGGGCGAACCTGGCCTACGCCTGGCGGGCCGCCGACGACGCTCCGGACACCCTGGCCGAGCTGGGGTCCACCTGCAGCGGCCGGCCCGACCCGGCCGGCGACCTGCTCGCCGGGCTCACGCTGGCGGATACCGCAGCGGGGGCGAGCGCGTTCGCCGCGGTCGGCACCGGCGACCGCAGCACGGTGTGTGTGAGCGGGAACGGGGCGAGTTGGCGGGCCCTGCGCCCGCCGGCCGGGCTGGCCGGGGATGAACGGCTGCGCCTGGCCGGATCTGGACGTACGCTGCTGGCCGCCACGCCGGACCACCTCTGGATCGCCGATCTGGCCGGTATCCGGCCGTGACCTGTGGCACCGTGAGGGAATGGCGGACGCGGTCATCGCGGAGGGCCTGGTCAAGCGGTACGGCGCCGTACACGCGCTGGAGGGTCTTGATCTGAGCGTGCCGGAGGGCACGGTGCTCGGCCTGCTCGGGCCTAACGGCGCCGGCAAGACCACCACGGTACGGATCCTCACCACGCTGCTGCGCCCGGACCAGGGCCGGGTCACGGTGGCCGGGATCGATGTACTGCGCTACCCGCAGCAAGTACGGCGGATCATCGGGCTGTCCGGGCAGAACGCGGCCGTCGACGAGTACCTGACCGGTTACGAGAACCTGGAGATGATCGGCCGGCTGTACCACCTGGGCAAGGCGAAGGCCCGGGAGCGGGCAAACGAGCTGCTGGAACGGTTCGACCTGACGGACGCGGCGGCCCGGCCGGTCAAGACGTACTCCGGTGGTATGCGCCGGCGGCTCGACCTGGCCGGCGCGCTGATCGTCTCGCCGCCGATCATCTTCCTGGACGAGCCGACGACCGGCCTCGATCCGCGCAGCCGGCTGGGCATGTGGGACGTGATCAGCGAGCGGGTCCGGGCCGGTACCACGCTGCTGCTGACCACGCAGTACCTGGAGGAGGCCGACCAGCTCTGCGACGACATCATCGTGATCGACAAGGGCAAAGCGATCGCCCACGGTACGCCGGACGAGCTCAAGCGCCGGATGGGCGGGGAGCGGCTGCACATCGTACTGGGCAACCGGGCCGAGGCCGAGCAGGTCGCCGCGCTCTTCGAAGCGGATCGGGCCGAGCTGGACGCCGAAGCGCACGAGGTCAGCATGCCGGTCGAGCGCGGCTCGACCGCGCTGATGGAGGCGGTCCGGACGCTCGACAAGGCCGGCATCGAGCCGGTCGACATCGGCATCCACCGGGCCACCCTGGACGACGTGTTCCTCCGCCTCACCGGCCACGCCTCCGAGGAAGGGTCGGCGCAATGACGACGGCGACACTGCCACACGGCGGCTCCGGACTGATCGGTGCGCTGCACGACGGTTGGGTCGTCGCGAAGCGGAACCTGATCAAAATAAAGCGGATTCCGGACCTGCTGGTCTTCTCGACGATCCAGCCGATCATGTTCGTGCTGCTGTTCGCGTACGTCTTCGGCGGCTCGATCCAGATCCCCGGCGTGAACTACCGCGAGTACCTGATGCCCGGCATCTTCGTACAGACCGTGGCGTTCGGCGCCGGGGTGACCGCGATCGGGCTCGCCGACGACCTGCAGAAGGGCATCGTGGACCGGTTCCGGTCGCTGCCCATGTCGCGAGCCGCGGTGCTGGTCGGGCGGACCACGTCCGACCTGTTGAACAACGTGTTCGTCACGGTCGTCATGTCGCTGACCGGCCTGCTCGTCGGTTGGCGGATCCACACTGGACTGTGGGAAGGTCTGGCCGGCTACCTGTTGCTGTTCCTCTTCGGGTACGCGATGAGTTGGATCTCGGCGGTCATCGGCCTGTCGGTGAAGTCGGTGGAGGTGGCGCAGAGCGCCGGGTTCATCTGGATGTTCCCGCTGACGTTCGTGTCGAACGTGTTCGTCGCGACCGACAAGCTGCCCGGTTGGCTGCAACCGATCGCTGAGTGGAACCCGATCTCGTCGGTCGCCCTGGCGCTACGCGACCTGTGGGGCAACGCGCCCGAGGGACTCGCCCGCGGCAGCGGGTTCCCGGCGAACCACCCGATCGAGCTCACGCTGATCTGGTGCGCGCTGATCCTGCTGGCCTTCATCCCGCTGGCCATTTCCCGCTACCGCAAGGCCGCCACCCGCTAGCTCCCCGCACCCGAGTTCGCCCGCCCCGCACCCAAGTTCGCCCGGTTCAGCGCAGCACGGGTGGGGCGGATTCGAGCCAGGACAGGAACCCGGTGACCGTGGACTCCGCCATCGCGATCTCGACCGGCGCCCGCTGCGACACGCAACGCAGTACCACCCAGCCATCCGGCAGGACGAGGCGCTCCGCGCCATCCGGTGACCGCCGGCTCTCCACCGCGAGTCCCTTGCGGGGCAACACCTTGCGCGGACGCGCGGCGAGGCTGAACATCCGGTACCAGCGCAGTACGTCGCCGTCGAACCGGGCGAACCCCGGCGCCCAGCCCCGGCCGTTGACCATTGTGGACAGTCGAAGGCTGGCCTCGATCGTCCCACCGCCGCGGGAGATGAACTGCCGCCGTACGAAGAATCCGACCATCACACCGAGCGCGGCCGTCACGCCGATGCCGACCCAGATTGCGATCTCCATCGGCGGCTGGCTTTCAGTGTGCCGTGGCCGCGGTGACCGGTGCGCAGTTCTCTGCGAGTACGGTCACTCCGTTGGCTCCGACGGAGAGGAACCCGCCGGACACGTCGTACGCCATCTCCTGGCCGCCGGGTAGCTTGATCCGTACCTGCCCGGGCTCGGCGAGCTGACCCAGCAGCGGTGCGTGTCCTGGCAACACCCCGAGTTCGCCTTCGGTGGTGCGGGCGACGACCATCTCGGCTTCGCCGGACCAGACCCGCTGCTCGACCGCGACGAGCTCGACGTGCAGTTGTGAGGCCACCCTTGACTCCCTGTGAGCGACGAGACTTCCGAGTCTAGTCAGACCATTGGCGGCGCAGGTAGGCGGTGGCCGCCGTCACACAGAGTAACCTCAAGGTACGAGACGGCGGCATTGACAGCGGTCGTACACGCTGCTCGGATGGGCGCCATGGTGATCCTTGACGTTGCGGCGGTGCGCGCGCGAATCCGGCCGTTGCGCGCGTTCGTCGTGCTCGGGCTGCTCGGGTACCCGGCGCTGCTGTTGGTCTTCGCCTTTGCCCGGTGGCTGCTGCCGCTCTACCCGAACGAGGACTTCACCAGCCGATCCAACTACCACAGCTTCGTCAACGAGTGGACGATCGTCGCGCCGGTCCTCGCCGTGCTGCTGGCCACCGCCGCACCGCCCGCGCTCGGCCTGGCCCGGCCGATCGCGTTGGTGGCGCTCGGCGAGTACGCCGCGGCACTGCTGTTCGGCACGCTGTCGTTCCTGGTGGGTATGTCCGGGCCGTTCGGCAGGATCAGTGACTCGGGTACGGCGTACGTACTCGGCCGGGAGTTCGACGCGCTCGCCTATCTCGTGATCGGCACCGGCACGCTGGGCCTCGCCGCGCTGGCCGGTTTCGTCACGCTGCGCGCCCTCCCCCGTTGAGCAAACGGGTCAGGCGTTCGACAACTCGGCATTCTTGCGCTCCAGGTCCTCGAGCCCGCCGCACATGAAGAATGCCTGCTCGGGGTAGTGGTCGTACTCCCCCTCGGTGAGCTTCTTGAACGCCTCGACGGTCTCCTTGACCGGTACGAACGACCCCTCGACGCCGGTGAACTTCTGCGCCGCGAACGTGTTCTGGGACAGGAACCGCTCGATCCGGCGGGCCCGGCCCACAGTGATCTTGTCTTCCTCGGACAGCTCGTCGATGCCCAGGATCGCGATGATGTCCTGCAGGTCCTGGTATCGCTGCAGGATCCGCTTCACCTCGGAGGCCACCGCGTAGTGCTCGGGGCCGACGAACTCCGGGGCCAGGATCGTCGACGACGAGGCGAGCGGGTCCACCGCCGGGTAGATGCCCTTGTCCGAGATCCGCCGCTCCAGGTTCGTGGTGGCATCCAGGTGGGTGAACGTGGTGTGCGGCGCCGGGTCGGTGTAGTCGTCGGCGGGTACGTAGATCGCCTGCATCGAGGTGATGGCGCGGCCGCGTACCGAGGTGATCCGCTCCTGCATCTCGCCCATCTCGTCGGCGAGCGTCGGCTGGTAGCCCACCGCGGACGGCATCCGGCCGAGCAGCGTGGAGACCTCCGAGCCGGCCTGGGTGAACCGGAAGATGTTGTCGATGAAGAGCAGCACCTCCTGGTTCTTCACGTCGCGGAACCACTCCGCCATGGTCAGCGCGGACAGCGCCACCCGCAGCCGGGTACCCGGCGGCTCATCCATCTGGCCGAACCCCAGCGCGGTGTCCTTGAGGACGTCCGCCTCACCCATCTCCAGGATGATGTCGTTGCCTTCGCGGGTACGCTCGCCGACGCCGGCGAAGACCGAGGTACCGCCGAAGTTGTGCGCCACCCGGATGATCATCTCT
>DASRRF010000709.1:0-10766 GCA_035695905.1 Micromonosporaceae bacterium
ATGCGTACGGAGGCTGAACTCGTGGCCCACCACCGGGCGGAAGTCGTTGGGCATCAGCCACGCGGCGAGTGCCTCCGCCGACGTGAGCGCCGCCCACACCCGCACGATCGGGTGGCGGTACGTCGTCTCGATGGTGAAGTCCGCCCTCATGACCGCTCCAGGTAGTCGTCCAGCGCCGTCACTCGCTCGATCCAGAAGCGCTCCAGCGCGGTGAGCCACTCCCGGAACGCGGCAAACCCGTCCGGGCGCAGCCGGTAGTGCCGGAACCGGCCGTCCTGACGCGCCTCCACGAGCCCGGTATCCAACAACAACCGCAGATGCTGGGAGATCGCCGCCTGGCTCATCGCCATGCCGTGGCCCAGCTCGCCGGCCGTGCGTTCGCCGGGCGCCAGGCGCTCCAGCAGGACCCGGCGGGTCGGGTCGGCGACCGCGGCGAACGTGTCGGGTACGCCGCCGGCCGGCCGGCCGCCTCCTCGTACCACCACGGAGTGAGCGTATAAGTTAAAACTTAATTGTCAACTCCTGTCGCACACGTTGTCCGTCAGGGGATCCGGTGACCGCGTGCGACAGTGTTGTGACGCAAAGGACCGTCGACGCTCTCCGGCCCGAGTCCTCCGGCCGGAAGGGGTGTGGGAGGCCATTCATGACGGTGCCCGGGTACCGCGACGCGCCGATAGAACCGTGGGATCCGGCCGCCCCAACCGACCTGTCCGAAGCCGAGGACTTCCTGCGGCTCTTCTACCACGAGAACCCTCAGTTGGGCTCCGTCGAGCGGCGGTTGTCCGAGGTACGCGCGCACGTGGCGGCGTGCGGGACGTACGTACACACCGGTGCCGAGCTCACCTACGGAGCCCGGGTCGCCTGGCGCAACTCCAGCCGGTGTATCGGCCGGCTCTACTGGCGCAGCCTCGTGGTACTCGACCGGCGCGGAGTACACGGCGCGGACGAGATCTTCGATCTTCTCGTGGCTCACCTGCGTACCGCCGGAGGAGGCCGGAAGGTGCTCGGCCGCAGCCGGACCATCCGGCCGGTGATCTCGATTTTTCCGCAGTCCCTGCCGGCGCGGCCGTACGCGCGTGTCTGGAACGAACAGCTGATCCGGTACGCCGGCTACGCGACGAGTACCGGTGTCGTCGGGGACCCCCGGTACGTGCAGTTCACCGACGCCGTGCAGCGGCTCGGCTGGACCGGCAAGGGTGAGGAGTTCGACGTGCTGCCGGTCGCGGTGGAGACACCCGACGACGGCGTACGCCTTTTCGAGCTGCCCGAGGACGCGGTACACGAGGTGCAGCTACTGCATCCGGAGTACCGGTGGTTCGCCGAACTCGGGCTGCGCTGGCACGCCGTACCGGCGATATCCAACATGCGACTGACGATCGGCGGCATCCACTATCCGCTGGCGCCCTTCAACGGCTGGTACATGGGTACCGAGATCGGCGCGCGCAACCTGGCCGACCCGGACCGCTATGACCTGCTCCCGCTGATCGCGCACATGCTCGGCATGGATACCGGCCGGGAGCAGAACCTGTGGCGCGACCGGGCGCTGGTGGAGATAAACCGCGCGGTGCTCTGGTCCTTCGCCCGGGCCGGCATCAAGATAGCCGACCACCACACGGAGTCCCGGCGGTTCCTGACCCATGTGGACAATGAACGCCGGGCGGGGCGGGCGGTCCCGGCGGACTGGAGCTGGATCGTGCCGCCGATGTCGGGTGCCACCACCGCGGTGTTTCACCAGTACTACCACGAGGCGGATGAGCGGCCGAACTTCTATCTCGACCCGGACGCGCGCGAGCTGGCTACCTACGGCCGGCGTTAGAAATCACCGTCGTCCACCTGGAACACGGTCAACCCGAGTGAGCGCCACATCCGTACCACCTGGCGGCGATCGTCCAGCACGCACAGGATGTCGTACGCGTGCCGCAGGTGCCGTTCGAAGATTTCCGCCTTCACCACGGCGTCCTTGCGGGTGTCGCCGGTCTGTCGCATGTGGAGCGCGTCGTAGTCCACCCCGACGTGCGAGTCGAGCCACGCCTCGGTCGCCTCGCGCGCGTCGTCGCTTCGCCCGGAGCAGTAGACGATCCGGTGCCCGTCCGCGTGCAGCGCGCGTACCGCGGCGATGACCGCGCGATTCGGTGCGTCCTCGCCGACCCGGCTCATGTCGTACGGACTGCGGCGGCCCATCACCGCGACCGTGCCGTCGATGTCCACGAGTACCGCGGACGGTGGCCCTTTCCGCCGCGGCGGCGGGACGGGTAGCGGGAGACTCTTGCCGGACAGGTAGCGCCGCCACATCGCCTGGATCACTTCCGCACCGACCTGTTCGCCGTCGGTACGGGCGGCGTCCCGGCGCAGGCACTCCTCCAGCGGGACATCGGTGAAGTCCCGGATCACGGCGTGCGCGCCACACCGCTCGGCGAGCTCGCTCAACTCCCGGACCACCCGGCTTTGCAGGTTCGTATCGTCGCACATCACATCGATGCCGGCGGTCAGCAGCGCCTCGATGGTCGCGCGCTGGGCGGCCGTGACGGCCCGCTCGGCGCGGGCGGTACCGAGCCATCCGCCGTGCAGCATCCGCCGCAGATCGTCCCGGTTGACCCGGACCGCGGCGGGCTGCTGGCGGGCCCAGGTGGTCTTGCCCGACCCGGGCAGCCCTCGCGTGATCGTCAAAGTCGGCACGGCATCGAGTGTGCCCGGCGGACGGTCGGGGGCGGGCGCGGCCGGCGGGGAATGCCAGAGGCCGATGCGTGGTTTGGCCAGACGCCGTGCCACACTGGTACGTCAACCCAGGTTCCGGTTCACGCCCGAGCTGCCCGCCCCAGGAGAGCGGACAGCGGTGACGGCGACCCGGCGACCACCGTGTGAAGGGGATCCCATGAAGCCGGACATTCACCCGCAGTACGTGGTGACCGAGGTCACCTGTTCCTGCGGCAACTCGTTCACCACCCGCAGTACGGCGAAGAACGGCGCGATCCACGTCGAGACCTGCAACGTGTGCCATCCGTTCTACACCGGCAAGCAGCGCGTGCTCGACACGGCCGGCCGGGTGGCGAAGTTCCAGCAGAAGTACGCGAAGGCCGCCGCCAAGAAGAAGGCCGGCAAGTAGCTACGCCAACGGCGCCCGCCCCGTCCGGGGTGGGCGCCGTCGCGTGTCAGGAGGTCACCGATGAGCACGGACCGCCTCAAGAGCCTGCTGGACGAGTACGCCGAGCTGGAGGGCCGGCTGGCCGACCCGGCCATCCATGCCGACCAGGCCACCGCGCGCCGGGTGGGCCGGCGGTTCGCCGAGCTGACCCCGATCCACAAGACCGCGCACGAGTTGGACCGGGCGCGCGCGGACCTGGCCGCGGCCCGGGAGCTGGTCGCCGAGGACCCGTCCTTCGGGCCGGAGGCCGAGGCGCTGGCTGCGCGCGTACCCGAGATAGAGGCGCGACTGGGCGAGTTGCTGATGCCACGCGACCCGAACGACCCGCGCGACGTGATCCTGGAAATCAAGGCCGGCGAGGGCGGCGAGGAGTCCGCCCTGTTCGCCGGCGACCTGCAGCGGATGTACCTGCGCTACGCCGAGCGCCACGGCTGGGTCACCGAGGTCCTCGACAACCAGGAGTCCGACCTGGGCGGCTTCAAGGACGTCACGTTGGCGATCAAGACGAAGGGGCTACCCGAGGGCGGCAATGGCGTCTGGTCGCGGCTGAAGTGGGAGGGCGGGGTACACCGGGTGCAGCGGGTGCCGGTGACCGAGTCGCAGGGCCGGATCCACACGTCGGCGGCCGGCGTACTGGTCACCCCGGAAGCCGAGGAGACCGAGGTCGAGGTCGACTCCGGCGACCTGCGCATCGACGTGTTCCGCTCGTCGGGGCCGGGCGGCCAGTCGGTGAACACCACCGATTCGGCGGTACGGATCACCCACCTGCCGACCGGGATCGTGGTGTCCTGCCAGAACGAGCGCTCGCAGCTGCAGAACAAGGACCGGGCGATGCGGATGCTGCGGGCCAAGCTCGCCGCGCTCGCGCAGGAGCAGGCGGCCGCCGCGGCCAGTGACGCGCGCCGGGCGCAGGTCCGTACGGTGGATCGGTCGGAGCGGATCCGTACCTACAACTTCCCGCAGAACCGGATTTCCGATCACCGCATCGGCTATACCGCGTACAACCTGGATCTGGTCTTGAACGGTGACCTGGACGCGGTGCTGGACGCACTGGCCACCGCCGAACGGACCGCGCGGCTGGCCGGCGACGATCACCTGGCCCGCCGCTGACAAACTACGACGCGCGGGCGTGGGTTTTGGCGTGCAGCATGGCCCGGTCGGCGGCCTCGAACGCCTCGATCAGCGCCCGGCGCAGCTCCATCCGCGGGCCGGCCACCTCGGCCCAGCCGATGCTCACGCTGACCGGGGTGCCCGGCACCAGCGTGGTCCAGTCCGCGTCGCTGACCGCGTTGACGATCCGGTGGGCGATCTCGCCGGCCTCGCGCAACGAGGTCTTCGGCAGAACCACCACGAACTCGTCGCCGCCGTACCGGGCAACGAAGTCACCGCGGCGCATCACCCGGTCGATGATCTCCCCGACCCGCTGCAGTACCACGTCGCCGGCCAGGTGCCCGTGCACGGTGTTCACGGCCTTGAAACCGTCCATGTCGCAGACCCCGATCACGGCCTGCTCGCTGCGCTCCATCATGGCCGCGATGTACTGCTCGAAGTGCCGCCGGTTGGGCAGCCCGGTGAGCGGGTCGGTGAGCGCCTCGTCGGCGTACCGCGCCACGGTTCGGCGCAGGTCCTCGTGCTCCAGCCGGGCCGCGACGCCCTCGACGAAGACCTCGCGCATCTGCTCGCCGCGCAGCGAGGCGAGCCGGAACGCCTCCCGGTCCGCCGCGTGCGCCCGCCGGTGGTCGCCGGATCGCAGGTACGCCAGGCAGCGCAGCCGGGGCACCTCGGCCGGACCGAGCGTCTCCGGCGAGACCGAGACCTGGTCGAGCAGCTTGAGTGCCTCGTGCGGCCGGCCGTCCCGGATCTCCACGCAGACCTCGCCGAGCGCGATCAGGTCACGGATCCGGGTCGACTCGCCGCGGTAGTGCAGCAGCGGCCGGGCGTCCACGTCGCACGCCTCGCCGAGCGCGCCGAGGCGTACCACGGTATAACCCCAACTGGCCCGGATCGCCGGCCGGACCTGCTCCACCACGCCGAGCTTGCGGTGCTGCGCGTGGTCGACCATCAGATCGCGGAGCACGCGTACGCAGGACTCGGTGTCGCCCTGCTGGTCGTGCAGGACCGCGCCGCGCAGCCGGACCCCGGGCGCGGCGAACGGGTCCAGTGGGACGCCGCCGGCCCGGCCGATCTGCAGCGCCCGCTCGTGCGCACCGGTCGCGTGACCGTGGAATCCGGTGTACGAGTACGCCATCGCGAGGTTGAACCAGCCCCACACGGCGTAGGTGTCCTCGGCCTCCATCCGGCGCAGCGAGCGGGCGCTGAGCACCAGGTGGGTGACCGCCTGTTCGAGCGCGCCGCGGCGGTGCGCGGCCAGCGCGGCCAACGCGTGCAGGTGGCCGTGCAGGTAGGGTTCGGGCCGGCCGCGGATCGCGGCGAACGCCTCGTCGATGACCGCGGGCAGGCTGCTGGCCGGACCCGTATTGATCACGGCGATGACCCTCATGATCAGTACATTTGCTCGGTCATATCCGCCTAAACTAGGCAGAATCCGGTCAATCAGCGCCGCTGCTCGCGGCGAATCGCCCGCAAACAGCAGCTGCTGCGCACGGGTGACCGCATCGGCATCGCCGGCGGGTAGCTCGGGCGCGAACACTTGTGATCCTTAGGGGTGACGGTGGGCGCGTTCCGGACCGGGCTCAATGATTATGACCGTGGAAGTTGCAGATTGGGAGCCACCCATGTCACAGGATCGGCTCGGAAATGTAGCCGATTGTGTAAGCGAGGCGGCCGCGGTGCTGTCCCGGGCCGGGGTTGCCTCGCCGCGCTTCGACGCGGAGACGCTGGCCGGGCACGTGCTGGGGGTGCCCCGCGGCAGGCTGGCCCTGGCCACGTTCACCCCGGCGCAGGCCGCGGAGTACCGGCGCCTGACCGGGCGGCGGGCGGCCCGGGTGCCGCTGCAGCACCTGACCGGGACCGCACCGTTCCGCTGGCTGGAACTCGCGGTGGGACCCGGGGTGTTCATCCCACGACCCGAGACCGAGCTGCTGGTGCAGTGGGGGCTCACCACCTTGTCGGGGATACCCGCACCGATCGTCGTTGACCTGTGCGCGGGCTCCGGGGCCATCTCCCTCGCCGTCGCCCAGGAAATGCCGAACACCAGGGTGTACGCGGTAGAGCAGGCGCCCGCCGCGCTGGACTGGCTGCGCCACAACGCCCGGGTCCGGGCGGCCGCCGGCGATCCGGAGATCGCCGTGGTGCCCGGGGACCTGGCGGACGCCGCCGTACTGTCCACTTTGGACGGTACGGTCGACCTGGTGCTGTGCAACCCGCCGTACGTACCGCGGGGCGTGTGGGTACCCCCGGAGGTGGCCGAGCACGACCCGCCCGACGCCGTGTTCGCCAGGCCGGACGGGCTGGCGGTGATCCGTACCGTGCTGGCCCGGGCGGCGGTGCTGCTGCGCCCCGGCGGCTGGCTGGGCGTCGAGCACGACGACACGCACGGCTCGGTGGTGCCCGCACTGCTCGCTGAGGACGGCCGGTACCGGGAGGTCGCCGATCATCAGGACCTGGCCGGGCGCCCCCGGTTCGCCACGGCTCAAGTGGCAGACTGACTTCCCGTGATGCTCTACGACTGCCGTACGGCCATCGACCGGGATCGCGGGATCAAGGCCGCGGTCGAGGCGGTGCAGCGCGGCGATCTTGTGGTGCTGCCGACCGACACGGTGTACGGCATCGGCGCGGACGCGTTCAAGCCGTACGCGGTGGAGGCGCTGCTGAACGCGAAGGGGCGCGGCCGGCAGGTACCCCCACCGGTGCTGGTCGGGTCCCGGCACACCCTCGACGGTCTGGTGTACGCGCTGCCGAGCGCCGCGTCGGACCTGGTAGCCGCGTTCTGGCCGGGCGCACTCACGATCGTCATCGAGCACGCCCCGAGCCTGCAGTGGGACCTGGGCGACACCGGCGGTACCGTCGCGGTCCGCATGCCGCTGCACCCGGTGGCGCTGGAGGTGTTGCGGGAGACCGGTCCGATGGCCGTCTCCTCGGCGAACAAGAGCGGCCAGCCGCCGGCACTGACCGCCGAGGAGGCCCGCGAGCAGCTCGGCTTCTCGGTCAGCGTCTACCTCGAGGCGGGACCGTGCCTGGACCCGGTACCCAGCACGATCGTCGAGGTCACCGGCGACGTACCACGGTTGCTGCGGGCCGGGGCGATCCCGATCGAGAAGCTGCGCGACGTCGTACCCAATGTCGCGGATCTCGAAGCGGGGGCCTGACGTGCCGCGCTTCGCCGTGCTGCACGTCTGCATGGGCAACATCTGCCGCTCGCCGATGGCCGAGAGGTTGTTCGCCGCGCGGATCCGGGAGATCTCTGGCGGTACCGCCGTGGGGTTCGTACGCAGCAGCAGCGCGGGTACCGGCGGCTGGCACGAGGGCGAGCCGATGAACCCGCCGGCCGCACGCCAGGTGCGCGCCCGCGGCGGCGACGACGCCGGGTTCGCCGCCCGGCGGCTGCGCGCGGCGCACATCGACGATGCCGACCTGGTGCTGACCGCGACCGCGGACCAGGTGGAGTACGTCAACTCGCTGCGCTCGGACGCCGCGCCACGAACCTTCGTACTCGGTGAGTTCGGCCGGCTGCTGCCGCGGGCCGACCTGAGCGGGTTGCCGGCGGTCGGCGGTACCCCGGACGCGGTGTACGCCCGCGGCCTGGCCCTGGTCGAGGCGGTGGACGCGGCCCGGGCCGGTGCCCATCCGCTGCCGGACGACGATCTGGACGACCCGTGGGGACGCGGGGACGCGTTCTTCGCCCGGGTGGCCGCCGAGGTCGACGGCACGGTCGGCGAGCTGGCGACCGTACTGCTCCGGTGAGGACCGCCGCCGAGGTGAAGAGCCTGCCGCACGTCAACGCCGGGCTCGCCGCGTCCGGTGTGCTCGCCGTGCTCGCGGCGGTCGTGGGGTACGCGATGCGCGGACCGTCCAGCGCGGCCGGGGCGGTGGCCGGCGTCGCGCTGGTCGCGGCCAGCTACACGATTTCCAGCGTGGTACTCGCCTGGGCGGCCTCGGTGAACCCGCGGCTGCTGCTCACCGTCGGCCTGGGTACGTACGTGGTGAAGTTCACCCTGATCGGCGTCGTGATGGCGGCGATCGCGAGCACCGGATGGGCCGGCCTACCGGCGATGGGGGTGGCCATCATGGCGGCCGTGGTGGCCTGGAGCGGTTCGCAGATCTGGTGGGTGACCCACCTGCCTAGCTGAGATGCGGGCCTAGCTGAAGATGCGGGGCGCGCACGGGTCGATCGCGGTACCGCTGCGCGAGCTGCCCTTGGCGGTCTTGCCGTGCGACAGCTTGGTCCAGTCCACAGTGGTACGGAACTTGCCGGCCGCGCACGCCACCTTCACCTCGCGGGTGCGGTACTTGAAGAACTGCGCGTGGGTGTCCTCGCCCTTGACGGTGACCGTCTGGGAGGCAACGGTCTGCCAGGTAGAGCCGCTGCGCTTCTGCAGCCGTACGGTGAGGGTCAGCGCCTCGGCACCCGGGTTGTCGCAGCGGAACCGGACCCGGCCGACGATCGTCTTGGGTGGCTCGGCGTCCCGCTTCGGCCCGTCGGCGGTGATCGTGCAGTGCACCGCGCGCGGGTTCGACACGTTCGCGGTCTGCGTGTTGCGCCCGCGCCCCTCGCAGCCGGACATGGTGAACACCGTGACGCCGAGCGCCATCATCGCGACGAGCCGTCTCATCGGAGGCACCGCCTCTCTTCCCGCCGCCCGCTGGGTACTCCAGGAAAACCCGGCGAGGGCGGTCCGGTCAATGCTGATCAATGCGCGGCCGGCGGCGCCCTTCTGGCGCCGCAACTTCCTGAAGGTCGCGGCTTCCGGTTACCCGCAAGCCGCGCCTTTCTGACAGTTGCGTGCGGCAAGGTACGGAGTAACGTGGTGCTCCGTCTCGCCGGACCCTGCTCAACCTGCGCGCCGTGCGCTGCGCGGGGGGTGGCGCGCGACCGCAAAGGCCTGACTGATATGGTTCGCGCGTCATGGCCGGTGACCAACGCCCCCAGCCCCCACCGGGTCCGGATCCTTCCTCCGGTGCCGGACAGGGCTGGACGGCGATCAGCTACCTCATTGCGGGGATCCTGGTCTGGGGGGTCATCGGCTGGCTCGTCGACCGGTGGCTGCACACCGGCGGTGTGGCCACGGCGATCGGTGCACTGGTCGGTGCGGCGGGCGGGATCTACCTGATCTACCTGCGGTTCGGCCGGAGCGGCGACCAACCATGAAAGGGATACGGTGATCCGACAGACCACCGTCCTGCGGGACGACCTGCCGTTTCCGCCTGGGGTGCACGACTTCTTCCCGCCCGGGAACCCGTGGTTCTCGAAGTTCACCTTCCTGGTCTGGCTGGCCGTCGCGTTCATCATCGTGTTCTTCCTGGTCGCGTACCGCAACCCGAAGCTGGTGCCGACGCGCATCCAGTGGCTGGCCGAGTCGGTCTACGGTTTCGCCCGCAAGAACGTCGCCGAGGACATGATCGGGCACGACGGCATCCGGTTCGCGCCGTACCTGGCGTCCCTGTTCTGCTTCATCCTGCTGACAAACCTGTTCGGCATCATCCCGTTCATCCAGATCTCGCCGAACTCGCATATCGCGTTCCCGATCATCCTGGCCGCGATCAGCTACGTGCTCTTCATCGTCGTGGGCATCCGCCAGCACGGCCTGGGGCGGTACGTCAAGAACAGCCTCATCCTGCCGGCGCCGCTGTTCGTGCAGCCGCTGCTGATCCTGATCGAGCTGATCTCCACGTTCCTGATCCGGCCGTTCACGCTGGCCATCCGGCTGTTCGCGAACATGTTCGCCGGCCACGTGATCCTGCTGGTCTTCACCCTCGGCGGGTTCGCGCTGCTCAACGCGAACGCCCTGCTCGCCCCGGCGTCCGTGGTGTCCTGGCTGCTGGCGATCGCGCTGACGTTCCTCGAGGCGCTGATCGCGATCCTGCAGGCGTACATCTTCGCGGTGCTCACCGCGAGCTACCTCCAGGGCGCGCTGGCCGAGGAGCACTGAACCGGTCTTCCGTAACGATCATCGTCCCGCGTGAAGGTCACGCGCGATAACCAGGAGGAACCCAACCATGGACTTCGCCGCAGTCATGGACCTCGCCGAGCTGAAGGGCAATCTCAGCGCCATCGGCTACGGCCTGGCCGCCATCGGCCCCGGCATCGGCGTGGGGCTCATCTTCGCGTCGTACATCCAGTCCACTGCCCGCCAGCCGGAGTCGGCAAGGCTGACCCAGCCGTTCATGTGGGTCGGCTTCGCCGTGGTCGAGGCGCTCGCCCTGCTGGGCATCGCGTTCGGCTTCGTCTTCAACAACCTGAAGTAGTCGGAGGTCTGCCATGCGCTACCTGGCCGCGGTCCTGGCCCAGGAGGCTCCCGCCGACGAGCCCAATCCGATCCTGCCGATCTGGCAGGAGCTGGTGGTCGGCATCATCGCGTTCGGCCTGCTCTGCTGGGTCCTGATGAAGTACGTCTTCCCGCGGATGGAGGCGACCTTCAAGGCCCGGGTGGAGGCGATCGAGGGCGGGATCCAGCGGGCCGAGGCCGCACAGGCCGAGGCGAACGCGACGCTGGCGCGGTACCAG
>DASRRF010000710.1:0-3458 GCA_035695905.1 Micromonosporaceae bacterium
ATCACGAACACCGCGGCCGGCATGAGCGACCTGTACGGCAAAGCCATCACCCTCGGCCTGTCCGGAGGCAAGGACTCGCGGCTGATCGCCGCCTCTCTGATCGCCGCCGAGCGGATGCCGCGGTTCTCCACCAGCGACGACACCCCGGCCGAGGGCGATGTCGCGGCCGAGCTGATGCAGATCCTGCGCGACAAGCGGGGATTACAGCCGGACCACAAGCTGTACAAGGCCGGCGCGCCGGCCAACGTGCTCAAGGTCGGATTGCGCGACCGCACCGTACGTCTGCAGCGGCTCTACGACTTCCAGTTCCCGTCGACGTACACCGTGCGGCCGGCCGTCCAGGAAAGGCTTCCCCGTACCGCGGTGTCGGCGGGCTTCAGCGGTGCCGCCGGCGAGCTGTGCACCGGATATTGGTATCCCAAGGTCGAGGGCCGCACGCCGGAGGAGGAGTCGCTGCTGCACCTGACCCATGCGGTGCCGGCGACGGTGGCCGCCGAGGAGTCAGCCGCGGCTGAACGCCGGCGGATCACCGGCTTGCTCGACCACGCCAAGGACATCGGCGTGCACGGCCTGCACTTGATCGACTACATCTACCTGGTCGAGCGAGTCAGGCGGTGGTACACGTCGGCGTACGTGATCGGCCGGGTAACGCCGTTCCTGTCACCCGGCTTCGTCGCCGCCACATTCGGGCTGACAGCCGAGCAGAAACGCGACCGCCTGCTGCACACCAGCCTGATCGACCGGTTCGTGCCGGAGTGGTCGAACGTCCCGTTCGTCAGCGTGGCCACCGGGAGATCCACTGCCACCCGGATCTGGGACGGCGACGGTGTGCACGCGATCGCGGAGCTGTTGGACACCGTGCACGGACCGATCACCGAGGTGTTCCACCGGCAGAAGGTCGAGAACGCGCTCATGCCGGCCGCCCGGGAGCGCCAGTCCGCCCAACGCACGCTGCAACAGTTCACGTGGCTGGCGGTTGCCTCCGAGCAATTGGAACCGGGCGGCGTGCGGCCGGCCACCGGCGCGACGTACGCCCTGATCACGGCGCTGCCTACCGAGTCGAAGCCACCGCGGCCGGCCGTGTACGCCAAGCCGGAGCTGAACATTCGGTCATGGTTGCGGTGGCTGAAACGGACCCGAGTCGGAAAGGCGATCCGAAGGCGATTGCCCTGACACGGAGGGCGGCGTCGCGGATCGCTGGTTCTGCCGGTGCGCCTCGTGGTCAGCCCAGTCGACCGTGGCGGCGCCGGTTCAGCGCAGGCGGAACAGCACCTCGACGGCGCGCGGAACGACCAGGTGTCTGGGTCCGCGGCGAAGCCGACCAGGCCGATCGTGGCCGGGTCGCGGTAGCCCGGTCCATTGCGCGGCAGAAGTCCTCCGGGATGCCGTGGCCAGCGTGACGTCCACCCGCAGCGGCGCTGTGGGCACCTGGCACGACAGTCACAGCCCTCGCACGTTCGCAACGAGCCCGTCTCCGGTCGGCCAACCGACAGTCGGGGGCATTGTCGTGTCTGGCTGAGTGTTACCCCGCCACGACACGATCGGCTGAGTCAATCGGACGCGCCCAGGCGCTCCAGCACATTCCCGCCGACCGCGGCTCCGTCGAGATCGATCTTGGCTCTCCGTGCTCTCAGACCCCCTGCCAAACGCCCTTCACGCCACGGACCGTCGCGGCCAGCACATAACCCGCCCGAACCCCGAAAGGCCGTCACCGTGCGAATCAGGCTCGGCGCCCTTCTGAAATAGCCGCCACCTCACCACACTCCGCGAAGTCCTGGAAATCCACGACGAAAGCCAGCCTTACACAGACTCGGACACCCTCCACATTGCGACGCGTGTACCTAACCTGGGTGATTCATGGTGATCATCAAACTGCGCTTGCTGTCGCGGCGGTGGGCGTGGTCTCCTGAGGCTTCTCCGGTCGTTGGGGTAGGGGCTGAGCTTGTCAGCCGGGTGCGGGGATCGCCGCGATCCGGGTGAACGCGGCGGTGATCTGGTCGGCCCACGGCCAGGTGGCTGGGATGCGGAGCCAGCGGCGGCGTTGCCCGTGGGTGAGGCGGGCGGCGGTGTGCAGCAGGCGATAACGCAGCCGTTTCGGCTCGGCGCGGGCCAACTCGCCGTCCAGGGCGTGGATCTGGAGCCAGGCGATCAGGTCCGCGGCGATGGCCGCGGCGGCGCACCAGGGCTGGTTAATGGCGAACTCGCGCGACGGTAGCCGGCGTAGGCCGGTGTCCTTGGCGCAGCGGATCCGGTCCTCGACGCGGGCGTGTGCGCGGTGCCGGGCTTCCAGCCACTGCAGCGCGCCGACCGGGGTGTTGGTGACGAACGCGGTGTAGCGCCAGCCGTCACGTTCCTCGAACAGCGATAGTTGTGCGCCGGGATGCGGGCGTTCGCGGCGGACGATGACCCGCATCCGGTCCGGCCAGCCGGACAAGGTGAGCAGTCCGGTCAACTCGGCTACCTCGGCGCCGTCACGCGCGCCGCCGTCGGCGGCCAGGGCCGCAGTCCAGGCCGAGGCCGGCAGCACGCCGATCGCCGCGCGTTCGGGCTCACCGATCGACCAGCCGAGCGAGTACTCCACCCGCCGGCGGCTGGTGTTCTGGCCGGTGAGCCAGTCCAGCACGGCATGGGTGGCCGCCGCGCTGTCACCGCGGATGAGCAGATGACGGCGATGCCGGGCGGGGACCTGAGCGATCGCGTCGGTGAGCACCTCGAGGTGATCGGCGGCGGTGTTCGCGCCGGCGTTACCGGGCCTCAGCTTCACGGTGAGCAACTCGCCGGTGTTGTCGCAGGTCACCAGGATCGGGTGGAAGCCATAGCTGTGCTTGTACGTCGGCGCGGCGCCGTCTTTATCCGAGTGGGCGATCACGATCGTGGAGTCCACGTCCAGCACCACCACCCCGGCGCCGATGTCGCGGCCGGCCGCCGTCGCTGCCGGTGGCCCACCGAACAGCTTCCACAGCCGGACGCGGACCCTGGCCCTCGCTTGAGCGATCCGCCGCAGCTGTCCGGCGCCGATCTCGTCCAGCGCCCGCCACACCGTGGTGTCCGACGCCACCTGCCCGAACACCTCATCCTGGTGGCGCAGCACGTCGATATCCGCGATCGCCTCACCGCCGTCAGCGATCAACACGGCGAGATCGACCAGTACCCGGCCCCGGTCATGCACCGGCCGCCACCCGGCCCGGGCCAGCGCACCAGACAGGGCGCTGGTCAGCCCCGCCCGATCGGCCAGCATCCGCACCAACGTCGTGCCGACGTGCGACACCACACCCGTACCATCCGCGGTGACCCGCAGATCCTTCGACCACGCCGTAGACTGCACCTCGGAAGTGCCTCCCTCGTACAGAAACCTGTAGATGTCGCACTCACAAGTTTCCCTTGCAGGAGAGGCACTTCCGCCTATCTACACGCCGACAACAAGCGCAGCTTGATGATCACCATGATTCACCCAGGTT
>DASRRF010000711.1:0-2924 GCA_035695905.1 Micromonosporaceae bacterium
GGCGGCGGTGGCCGCCGACATCGCGGTGGCGATCCGGGAGGCCGGGCACGCCACCGCGGACTTCGCGATCGTCGCCGCCGGACCCGACGGGGCCAGCCCGCACCACCACACCTCGCAGCGGGTGATCGAGACCGGCGACCCGGTCGTGGTGGACATCGGCGGCACGATGCCGTCCGGGTACTGCTCGGACTCGACCCGGACCTACCTGGCCGGCGGGTCGGCGCCGGCGGACTTCCTGGCGTACTACGCGGTGCTGCGCGAGGCCCAGCGCGCCGCGGTGGCCGCGGTGGCGCCCGGGGTACCCGCGCAGGCCGTCGACGCGGCCGCCCGGGACCTGCTGACCGGCGCCGGGTACGGCGAGTACTTCCTGCACCGCACCGGGCACGGGATCGGCCTGGACGGCCACGAGGAGCCGTACCTGGTGGCGGGCAACCCGTTGCCGCTGGAGCCGGGCATGGCGTTCTCGGTGGAGCCCGGCGTCTACGTCGCCGGCAAACACGGCGCCCGGATCGAGGACATCGTCGTGTGTACGCCCACCGGCGTCGAACGGCTCAACACCTTGCCCACGGAACTGGTGATCCTGTGACCCGCGTGGAACGCGTCCTGCCCACCGAGGAGGCGGCCGACCTGCTCGACCTGACCCGCGAGATCGCCGACGCGGAGCTGGCGCCGCGGGTGGACGACTACGAGGCGCGCGGCGAGTTCCCCCGCGAGGTGCTGCGTACCATCGGCCGGGCCGGACTGCTCGGGCTGCCCTACCCGCAGGAGTACGGCGGAGGCGGCCAGCCGTACGAGGTCTACCTGCAGGTCGTGGAGCTGCTCGCGGCGCGCTGGCTGGCGATCGGCGAGGCGGTCTCGGTGCACACGCTGGCCTGCTACCCGCTCGCCGAGTACGGCACCGACCAGCAGCGCAAGCGGCTGCCGGAGCTGGTCGGCGGGGAGCTGCTCGGCGCGTACTGCCTGTCCGAGCCGGCCGGCGGGTCGGACGCGGCGGCGCTGACCACCCGGGCGGTACGCGACGGCGACGAGTACGTGCTGAACGGCACCAAGGCCTGGATCACGCATGCCGGGGTGGCCGACTTCTACCAGGTCTTCTGCCGTACCGGCGGGCCGGGTCCGCGCGGCATCTCGTGCCTGCTGGCCGACGCCGACACCCCGGGCATCGTGCCGCAGGCCCGGGAGAAGACGATGGGCCTGCGCTCGTCCCCGATCGCGCAGATCGCCTTCGACGACGCGCGGGTACCGGCCGACCGGCTGATGGGGGAGGAGGGTACCGGCTTCCGGATCGCACTGTCCGCATTGGACAGTGGGCGGCTCGGCATCGCGGCCTGCGCGGTCGGCCTGGCCCAGGCGGCGCTGGACTACGCCGTGGGGTACGCCCGCGAGCGGGAGCAGTTCGGCCAGCGGATCATCGACTGGCAGGGCATCGGGTTCCTGCTCGCCGACATGGCCACCGGCGTCGCCGCGGCGCGCAGCCTGGTGCTCGCCGCGGGCCGGCTGCGCGACCACGGCCGGCCGTACACCGCGGAGGCGGCCAAGGCGAAGCTGTTCGCCAGCGACACCGCGATGCGGGTGACCACCGACGCGGTGCAGATCCTCGGCGGGTACGGGTACGTGACCGACCACCCGGTCGAGCGGTTCATGCGCGAGGCCAAGGTACTGCAGATCGTGGAGGGCACCAACCAGATCCAGCGGCTGGTGATTGCCCGCGGGCTGGCCCGCTAACCTCGCAGGGTGAGCGAGCGAGGCGGCGCGCAGGAGCTGCTCGACCGCACCTGGCGGGCCGAGTCGGCCAGCATGCTCGGCGTGCTCAGCCGCCGCCTCGGTGACCTGGACCGGGCCGCGGAGGCGCTGCAGGAGGCGGCCTCCGAGGCCCTCAAGCGCTGGCCCGAGGAGGGTACCCCGGACAAGCCGGCCGGCTGGCTGGTCACCACCGCCTGGCGCAAGGCGCTGGACGGGCTGCGCCGCGAGGCGACCGGGCGGGACAAGCTTGCCCGGCTGGCGGCCGAGCCGGAGCCGCGGCCGAGCGACGACGACCGGCTGGCGCTCATCTTCGCCTGCTGCCATCCCAGCCTGCCGGTGCCGTCCCAGGTGGCGTTGACCCTGTACGCGGTCAGCGGGCTGGCCACCGAGGAGATCGCGGCGGCGTTCCTGGTACCCACGCCGACCATGGCCCAGCGGCTGGTCCGGGCCAAGCGGCAGCTCCGCGACCGCGGCGTACGGTTCGACCAGCCCGCACCGGAGGAGTACGAACAGCGGCTGCCGGCCGTACTCTCGGTGGTTTATCTGGTCTTCAACGAGGGCTACCTGGCTACCGGGCCGGACGCACCGCAGCGCCAGGAGCTGGCCCGCGAGGCGCTGGACCTGGCCCGGCAGCTGGCCGCGCTGATGCCGGGGGAGCCCGAGGCGGCCGGCCTCGCCGCGCTGCTGGAGCTGCACCAGGCCCGGGCCGCCACCCGGTTCGATGCGCAGGGGCGGCTGGTGCTGCTGGAGGACCAGGCGCGGGACCGGTGGGACCGGGCGCTGATCGACGCCGCGGTGGCCCGGCTGCGCGCGGCGACCGCGCGCAACCGGGCCGGTCCCTACCAGGTGCAGGCCGGCATCGCCGCCCAGCACGCGCTGGCCCGGTCGTACCCGTCAACGGAATGGGGCTTGATCCGGGGCCTGTACGACCGGCTGTACGCGTTGCAGCCCTCGCCGATCGTGCTGCTGAGCCGGGCGGTGGCGACCCGGTTCACCGCCGGACCCCAGGCCGCGCTGGACGAGGTCGAGGCGCTCGCCTCCGAGCTGGCGGGGTACCGGCTGCTGCACGCCACCCGGGCCGAGCTGTTGCGCGCGCTGGGCCGTACCGACGAGGCGATCGCCGCCACCCGCCGGGCGCTCGCGCTGGCCACCAACCCGGCCGAGCGGGAGCTATTGGCCCG
>DASRRF010000712.1:0-2218 GCA_035695905.1 Micromonosporaceae bacterium
CTCTTCTGGCACTCGGTGTGGTCGTTCCTGCCCGGGAAGGCATTCCTCGGGACCAACTGGGACTGGATCCTGGCGATCGTCTTCCTGGTGCTGACCGTCCGGGTGGTGCTGTTCCCGCTGTTCGTCAAGCAGATCCGGTCGCAGCGGGCGATGCAGGCGCTGGCGCCGCAGATCAAGGCGTTGCAGGAGAAGCACAAGGGCGACCGGGAAACGCTCCAGAAAGAAATGATGGAGTTGTACCGGAAGGAGAAGGCAAATCCCCTTATGGGGTGTTTGCCGATGTTCCTCCAGGTTCCGGTCTTTCTGGGGCTTTACCACGTCCTCAAGCGGTTGAACCCGGTCCTGCCGCGGGACAAATACCTCTACGGCTGGACCCCGAAGCAGTTCGACAGCGCCTCGCACGCGCGGCTGTTCGACGCGCCGATCCCCTCGCATTTTTCGTCCAGCACGGCAGACCTGATCGCGCTGAACGCGAACGGCGCGATCGTCAAGATTGTCGCGGGCGCGCTGGTGCTCATCATGATCGTCACGACGTTCCTGACCAGCCGGCAGATGATCCTCAAGACCGGATGGTCGGAGGACCCGAACCAGCGGATGATCCAGAAGCTGATGCTGTACGGCATCCCGGCCTCGCTACTCATCTCGGGTTACCTGTTCCCGATCGGTGTGGTGATCTACTGGGTCGTGCAGAACCTGTTCTCGCTCGGCCAGCAGTTCTGGGTACTGCACAAGTACCCGCCGCCGAAGTTGGCCACGGCGGGTGCGGCGGTGGCCGGCCGTACCGCTGCGACCAAGTCCACCACCGGCCGGACCGCGTCCAGCCGGACCACCGCGGGCCGCGCGGTACCCGGTCGGGCCACCAAGGCCACCGGTACGAAGACGGCGGGTGGCAAGGCTCCGGCCGGCAAGTTGACGTCGCGCTCCGCGGGTACCGCCAAGAGCGGCTCCAACGCGGAGCCCGCGGTCGATGGAAAGGCCCTCGCGCCGAAGGTCGGCGCGAAGCCGATCAACCCGAAGAAGGGTGGCCCGAAGGCGAAGCGGCCGGCCGGCTGACCACTGAGGTTACTGACCACCCCCACGCGAGGCGTGGGTACCGCGGGGCCGACAATGTACGGCGGGTGCGGGACAATTGGCGGCGGCGTACGCGCAAGGCGGCCCGCATCCTCGGACGAAAGGCAACACGGTGACCGATATGACGCCGTCCGTGGCCGACCCCGACGTCGAGCCGATCGACGACGAGACCGGTGACGGCGAGACCAGCGCGGTGGACAGCCCGGCCGAGGACGCGCCGGAGGAAGACTCCGACGAGGCGGCCGCACCGAGCGATGCCGACCTGTTCCGGCAGAGCGAGATCGGGGCCGACTACGTCGAGGGCCTTCTGGACATCCTCGACTTCGACGGGGATATAGATGAGCTTGTCTCCAGTGGGCGCCCGGTCGTCGAGGTGGTGGGCTCCCGGCTGAACGCACTGGTGGGGCAGCGCGGCGTGACCCTGGAGGCGTTGCAGGAGCTGACCCGCCTGGCGATCTTCCGGCAGACCGGTGAGCCGAGCCGGCTGCTGCTCGACGTCGGCGGTTACCGGGCCGCCCGGCGCAAGGAGCTCGGCGCGGTGGCGAAGAACGCGGCGGAGAAGGTCAAGGAGTACGGCGAGCCGGTACGGCTGGAGCCGATGTCCGCGTTCGAGCGCAAGTGCGTACACGACGTGATCAACGCGCTGGCCGGCGTCGAGAGCGAGTCCGAGGGCATGGAACCGAGCCGGCGTATCGTGGTCCGCCCCGTCGACTGATGGCGGTGCCCGCCGCGGCGCGCCAGCTGTTCGGTGATCAGCTGCCGCTGGCCGAGGTGTACGCCGGACTGCTGGCCACCGACGGGGTGGTACGAGGACTGCTCGGCCCGCGCGAAGCCGATCGGGTCTGGGACCGCCACCTGCTCAACTGTGCGGCCATAGCCGAACTCATACCATTCGCGGCTTTCGTGGTTGATATTGGCTCCGGGGCCGGATTGCCCGGTATTGTACTAGCGGTGGCTCGGCCCGACCTGTCGGTCGTCCTGGTCGAGCCGCTGGCGCGACGTACCGCCTTCTTGGACGAGGCGGTGGCGGTCCTGGGCCTCGCGGAGCGGGTGACCGTACGGCGAGCCCGTGCCGAGGAGTGCATCGGTTCGCACTCGCTCGCGGACGTCGTCACCGCCCGGGCGGTCGCGCCGCTCGACCGGCTCG
>DASRRF010000713.1:0-1560 GCA_035695905.1 Micromonosporaceae bacterium
CTGGTCGGCGACACGCTCGCGCGGGCGTTGGGTGTCATGCCGCGACCAGGAGTTCCGGTACCAGACGTGCTGCGTGAGGCGGCCGGCGGCATCCGGTGCCTGCTGCTTGTCGACAACTGCGAACACGTGATCGCCGAAGCCGCCGAGCTGGTCGCCGGGTTGTTGACCGCCGGTGACCTGCTCCGGGTACTGGCCACCAGCCGGGAACCGCTCGGCGTACCCGGCGAGGTCAGCTACCAGGTGCGGACCCTGCCGGTCCCCGACGCCATACGCCTGTTTGTCGAACGTGCGGCGGCCGCGGCGCCGGGCTTCGCGTTCACCGAGGCCGTCGGGCCGGCGGTGGCCGCGCTGTGCCAGCGCCTCGACGGGCTCCCGCTCGCCATTGAACTGGCCGCATCGCGGGTACGAATCTTCGGGCCGGCCGAGTTGGTGGCGCACCTCGACCAGCGCTTCGAACTGCTCTCGGGCGGCGCCCGCACCGCCCTGCCCAGGCAGCGCACACTGCGCGGCGCGATCGACTGGAGTTACCATCTCCTGGACGACTACGAGCGCACCCTCTTCGACAACCTCGGGGTTTTCCCCGCCGAGTTCGACTATGCGGCCGTCCGAGCCGTGTACGGACAGGACGATGCGTCCGTCATTGCGCTGCTGCCGAGGCTGGTGGACAAGTCGCTCGTGTCGACCGTGGGGCGCGACGCGCCCCGCTACCGGCTGCTGGAGACCATCCGGGCCTACGCCGCCGAACGGCTGACCGCCTCCGGTACCGCGACCGCCGCCAAGCGCCGGCATGCCGCCCACTACCTTGCCCTGGCCGAGCACGCCGCCGAGCAGCTCCGCGGCCGCGACCAGCGGGCCTGGCTCGACCGGCTGACCGTGGAGCAGCCGAACCTGCGAGCCGCGATGGCCCACGGTGTCGCTACCGGCGACGTCGAGTCCGCATGGCGGTGGATCGCCGCGTTGGAACGGTTCTGGGACAGCAGCGCGCAGCGCCGCGAGGCTCACGAGTGGATCCAACGGGCGCTGGCGATCGCTGACCCGCCGGCCACCGCGGCCGTCGCCACCGGACTCGCCGCGGCCGCCATGCTGCTGCGGCCCACGGACTCCCGAACCGGGTTCGAAATGGCCGGGCGGGCCGAGGACCTGGCCACCGCGCTGGACGACGTCACCCGGGCGAAAGCGGCACTCGCGGTCGGGGTAAGCGCGATCTGGGTACGGCCGGAGCTGGTACAGCCGGCGCTGCACGAGGCGCTGGCGCGGTTCGGGCCGGATCAGCCGTGGGGAGCCGCATTGACGATGCAGGCCCTCGCCAACACCGCCACGTCACTGCCCGACGCGCTGCATTGGGCGCGGGCAAGCGTCGTGCTGTTCCGCAAGGTGGGCGACCAGATGTACGCGGCCAACAGCCTGTTCATCATGGCGCAACGATCAATGTACGCCGGCATCGCCGACGACGAGGTACACCAATGGCTGGTGGAGAGCCAGGCACTGGCCGAGGCGGCCGGCAGCGAAGACGATCGCACCCACGCCACCGTTGGCTTCGCCCAGCTGGCCTGGTACCGC
>DASRRF010000714.1:0-2834 GCA_035695905.1 Micromonosporaceae bacterium
GGCGCCAGCACCACCGCCGGCCGGCCGACGTCCGATGCCATCGCCGCACGCATCTTCTCCGGCGCCGGGTGGTACGCCACCCAGGTCGCGTACCTCACCGTGTTCAGGCCGGGATGCAGCTCGCCGAGGACACCGAGGTAGTCGCCGGCCCGGATGGCCTCCGCGTCAGCCGCGGCGATCATCAGGTCCGGACTGTGCTGTACCGCCTGCGGCCAGCCGGGCCGGCTCACCGCGAACGTCTTGCGCACCTGGTCGCGCAGCTCCGCACTGCTCAGCTCGACCCTTCTGACCCCCTCAGGCACCTTCAGGATGTTCGCCCAGCGCTCCTGTACGGCCCGCAGCAGCGGTCCGGCGACGTGCTCCGGCGGGTTGAAGATGAGGTCGTTGGCGCCCAACCAGAACTCCGCGAACGGCACCACCGGGTTGCCGCCGTTGGCCTTGACCCGCTCCCGGTAGACCGCCAGGCAGGCGTGCCGGAACAGCGCCGCCCCGGCGGCGGTGAACCAGCGCGCGGCGTCCAGCACCAGCTCCAGCGCGCCGCTGAGCGGGGCCAGCAGGCCGGGGCCGAACGTCACGTCGTCGGCTCGCAGGCACTCCTCGAAGACCAGGGTCCGGCCGGCGTAGATCTCCCCGGCCCGCCGGGTCGGCGGCTCGCCGGTCAACCGGGTGAACGTCTCGTCCAATGTGGTCAGTGCGGTCACCAGCGCATCGGAGTCCACTGTGGAGTCATCCGGATCTCCGGCCGCCGCGGCGGCCACCGCGTCCCGGGCCGCCTCCAGCTCGTCCAGCGCGGCCAGGGCGGGTTCGCGCAGGGTATGGTCGGTCACCTTGGCCAGCCGGGCGCGGGCGGTACGCTCCGGGTGGATGTCGTCGGGCGCGACGTCCAGCGTCCACGCGATCCGGTGTGCCGCGTGCAGCTCGCACAGCGCCTGGAGTACCTCGTCGGCGTCCCGGGCGCCGGCCGCCGGGTTCGCCAGCACCGCGGCGACCACCTCGGCCGCGGTGCGTACCCCATCGGTCGCCCGGAACGCGTGTGCGGGTACCTGCCCGATCGGCTCGGGTGGGGCGAACGGCATCCGCAGCCAGGCCCCGTCCGGGGTTAGCGCGATGTCCACCATCGGCATCCGGCGCGGCACCAGCCACGGGCGCAGCCGGTCGGCGTACGCCCCGGCCAGCGCGCGCAGCGCCCAGCCCTCGAAGTAGATGGTGCGCTTTTCGAGCTGACCGCCCGGCTTCGGGCGCATCTCGATGGCGTCGATGCCGTCGCGCACCTCGGTCCAGCCCACCGGCCCGAAGAAGCCGATCGTGTCGTTCTTCGCGCAGTACCGCTGCAGGTAGCTCGCTACGAGCGCCTCGTACTTGCGGTACCGGCCGGTCCGGGCCACGGTCTGCGGGTCGCGGCGCAGCAGCGCGTCGACGCCGGTCTGCAGCGCGTGCCGGTTCTGCCAGGCGACCGCCTCGCGGAACCGGCGGTCCGCGGCGACCGCGTGCAGGCTTGCCGAGAGGGCGCGCTCGGCCACCGCGAACTCGCCGTGGTACGCGTCCAACCCCTCGCCGGTCTCGTTCACCCGATCGGCGATCGCGGCCAGCGCCGGGCTGCTCAGCGTCTCGTGCAGGCCGAACGGGAATCCCGCGCTGCGCAGGCAGATCCACCGCCACATCGCCCACCGCTCGCCGGCCAGCGGTACCAGGTGGGCGGAGAGCCCGTCGCTGGCCCGCACCGGCGCGGACGCCGAGTGGAACGCCGCCCGGTCCCGCCGGGTGATCCCGCCGGGCGTACCACCGGCCGCGGCGAGCTCCGGACCGGCCAGCCGCTCGATGATCGCGGCGCAGGCGGCCAGCGTGGCCGACTCGTAGAGCTCGAGCACCGGCAGGTCGACCCGGAACGCGTCGCGTACCCGGAAGATGAGCCGGGTCGCGGCCAGCGAGTGCCCGCCGAGGGCGAAGAAGTCGTCGTCCCGGCTGACCTGCTCGACGCCGAGGATCTCGCGCCAGATTTCGGCCAGCCGGATCTCCACTGTGGAGCCCGGCGCGCGGGCCGGCGGCGCCTCGACCCGGCTGTCCGGCCGCGCCGGCACGCTCTCCGGCGCGGGCAGCGCACCGCGGTCCACCTTGCCGTTCGGGTTCAGCGGCAGCCGGTCCAGCACCACCACGGCGTTGGGTACCAGGTACTCGGGCAGCCGGCGGACCAGGTGTTCACGCAAAGCGGCGCCGGTGACCGGCTCGTTGAGCGTGACGTACCCGACCAGATGGCGCGCCTCGCCCTCGCCGCGGGTGACCACCACCGCGTCGCGCACGTCGCGGCGCGCCCGCAGCACCACCTCAACCTCGCTCGGCTCTACCCGGAACCCGCGGATCTTCACCTGGCTGTCGGTCCGGCCGAGGAACTCCAGTACGCCGTCGGCCCGCCAGCGGGCCAGATCGCCGGTGCGGTAGAGCCGGCCGCCGGGTGAGCCGCCGAACGGATCCGGCACGAACTTCTCCGCGGTGAGCCCGGGCCGGGCCAGGTAGCCGCGGGCCAGCCCGTCGCCGCCGGCGTAGAGCTCGCCGGGCACGCCGATCGGCGCCGGTCGCAACTGTCCATCGAGGACATACGCGGTGGTTTGCTGGATCGGCTTGCCGATCGGCACCCGGTCGCCCACCTCGGCCGGGTCGGTCATCCGGTGGCAGGAGATGAACGTGGTGCTCTCGGTCGGCCCGTACCCGTTGATGAGTGGCTGGCCACCGCGGGCCCGCAGCGCGGCCCGGACCGCGGCCGGAACCAGCACGTCCCCACCGGACAGCAGCTGCCGCACGCCGGCCAGGGCGGTCACGTCCAGGTCGACGATCTGGTG
>DASRRF010000715.1:0-5899 GCA_035695905.1 Micromonosporaceae bacterium
GCCTGACCGTGTCACCGGCCACAGTGGAGGGTTTCGTGCCGTACGGCGAGAGCCGCTCCACCACGGTGACGGTCACGAACACCGGCACCGCGCCCGCCCAGGTGGAAATCAAGGAGCGGGCCGGTTCGTTCGAGATCCTCAGCATGCAGGGCGCCCAGCTGGTCGAGCAGAAGGTAGCCGGGCTGACCAAGGCGAAGACCGGAAAGCCTGGCGTGGCAACGCTCGGCGCCGCGCCACTGGTCGACCCCGCGTGGGCCAGGATCGCCAACTACCCGGTGTCTACTCTGGACAATACGGCCGCGACCACCGGCGGCAAGGTCTACTCGCTCGGCGGCGGTGACACCGCGACCGAGCGGAAGGCGTACGTGTTCGACCCGGCGACCGAGAGCTGGGCGGCCCTGCCGGACATGCCGGTGGGCCGGGCCAAGCCGGCGGCCGCCTGGGTGGGCGGCAAGCTCTACGTGATCGGCGGCTGGGACAGCGGTGGTACGCCGCGGGCGTCGGTGGACGTCTACGACCCGGATGCCAACGCGTGGAGCACGTTGCCGGCCACGAACCCGAAGCCGCGCTCCACCATGGGTTACGGGGTGGCCGACGGGAAGATCTATCTGGTCGGCGGCTGCACCAACGGTGCCTGTGACGACTCGGCGGATCTGGTCATCTTCGACCCGGCCACCGGCTCGTTCAGCACCGGCGCGTCGTACCCCCAGGTCAGTTCCTGGATATCCTGCGGCGGTATCAGCGACAAGATCTATTGCGCCGGCGGTGTCGCGGCAACGTCGTACCGGAATGGGTTTGTCTATGACCCGCTCTCGGACTCCTGGAGCCCGATCCCCGATGCGCCGCTGGACCTGTGGGGCTCGTCGTTCTCCTCGGCGAGCGGCCTGCTCGTGCTCGCTGGCGGGGTGACCGCGGACTCGACCACGCTGACCAACCGGACGGTCGCGTTCGACCCGGCCGCGAACGCCTGGCTCGACCTGCCGAACGCGCAGTTCCCGCGGTACCGCGGGGCCGGTGCGTGCGGTGTCTACAAGGTCGGCGGCTCGGGATCCTCGTTCGGGCCGACGATGGAGGCCGAACGGCTCGGCGGGCTGGACCTCTGCGACGTGTCGACCAGCGTCGACTGGTTGGCCGCCGCGCCGGTGGCGTTCACGCTCGGGGCGGGCAAGTCCCGCGCCGTGAAGGTCACGCTGACCGCGACGGCCGGCGCCGGCATCTTCCAACCCGGCAGGTACACGGCGCAGTTGACGGTCAAAGCGGCGACGCCGTACGGCATACCGCCGGTGGACGTGACGATGAACGTGCTCCCGCCGCCCGACTGGGGCAAGATCCAGGGAACAGTTCTCGGTCAGCCGTGCACCGGTGGCCCGGTCCCGATTCCCGCGTTCGTCAGGATCAACCTGCTGATGAACCCGGAGCTCGGTACGTCGTTGCGGGCCGACGCCCAGGGCAGGTTCGCCTGGTGGCTGCCGGCCGGTACCTATCAGGTGATCGTTGCGAAGGACAACTGGTCACCGCAGGTACGCAATACGACGCTCGATGCGGGGTTCGTGAACACCGTGGACTTCACCCTCACCCCGTTCTCCGGGTGCTCGACAAGCGCACTAACAGCTCAGTAGCCGGATGAGCCAGGGCGTCCTTCGAGGTTCGGAGGACGCCCTGACCGTGCCGCGCCGCCGGGCGGCATGCTTGCCGCGTCGCCCTTCTGCTCTGCCCACGTCGTCGGGGCGGTGCCGCGTCTGGTCCGATGACATGGGCAGAGCAGGAGGCGTCGGGCACATGTGGCGTGGGTCGGTGGGCGCGACCAGACGGCGCGGCGCGCAGGGGCCACGGTCAGCCGGCAACCCGGGCGAGCTTCGCGGACAGGTGCGCCTGCAGCGGCTGGCCGACCGCGGCCATCTCGTACGCGTACAGCAGCGCGGTGTCCACGATCCCGTAGAGCCGATGGGCCTCGGAGACCTCCTTGGCCGTCGCACTGCGCAGTACCTGATCGGTAATCAGCTCGACCCGCAGCCCGTCGATCCGGCCCACGTACGACTCGACGATGCCGGTCTGCCCCATCAGCAGTGCCTCCACCGCATCGGTCTGCTCCCCGGCTGTATCACCCACGGCGTCGCTGACTCGCTTCGCTCGCTTGACCGACTCCGACGCGACGAGAACTGGCCGCCAGTAGCCGACCTCGCGGAACGCCGGCCGGATCGGCGTACCGTCCGGCTCGATCAGCCAGGCCCGCGACTCGTACGCCAGGAACGGCCGCCCGTCATGGCTGAGCCGCACCTCCTGGGCGAACTCGAACGCGTTGATCGTCGGGTAGTCACCGCCGCCGCGCCCGCGCCACACGCCGACGAACGGCAGCAAACCAAGCAGTGCCGGGTGCAGGTCCGGACCAACCCTCAGGTCGTGGGTCTCTTCATACGGGTACGGGTCAACCGGCGGCGCATCCAGCCACGGCGGCCGCAGCTCATCCGTCATGAACGCCCCCTGGAAATCCGTACCGCGAGGTAGACCAGGCCGCCGGTGAGCGCGCCAAACCCGGCGACCAGCAGGCTGACGAACCCGATCTCGGTAACCATGGGCTCGATCCTATGCTGCCATCATGGCTCGTACCCTCGTTGTGAAAGCGACCGCCGGCAATGACGCGCCGGAACGATGCGCGCAGGCATTCACGGTTGCGGCTACCGCCGCTGCCGCGGGCGCTGCGGTCTCGCTCTGGCTGACCGGCGAGTCGAGCTGGTTCGCCCTGCCCGGCCGGGCCGCGGAGTTCGAGTTGCCGCACTCCGCCCCGCTGCCCGACCTGCTCGCCGCGGTACTCGCCGCGGGCACCGTCACGCTGTGCACGCAGTGTGCGGCACGCCGCGGTATCGGTCCGGAGGACGTGATTTCCGGGGTACGGATCGCCGGTGCCGCGGCCTTCGTCGAGGAGTGCCTCGCCCAGGACGCCCAGGCGCTCGTGTACTAGCCGGGACCCCGCGAGCCCGCCGATTGCCCTACCATCTGCGCTGCCGTCGTGTTTCGTCAGAGCAGGCGGAGGTGGGGGTGCGGGACTACTCGGTGCCGGAGCGGCTGACCATGATCGGGCTCACCGCCGGGGCGATCGCGGGCGTCTGGCCCACGGTCACCCGTACCACCGGTGTGTCCGTGCTCTGTCCACTGAGGACGTTGACCGGAATCCCCTGCCCCTTCTGCGGAATGACCACGGCGGCTACGGCGCTCGTTGCCGGTGAACTACGGACCGCCGTGCTGGCGAACCCCTTCGTCCTCGGCCTGGCCGCCCTGGTGCTCGCCGTCCTTCCGGTGCTCGCGGCCCGGACGGTCGGCCTCGCCGGGCCGCCGAGCCCCTGGCCGGACGGGGTCCGCCGGCGGACCCAACAGGCGCTCTGCGTTCTGGCATTCGTGAGCTGGCTGTACCAACTCCACAGGTTCGGATGGTTCTGAACCTCACCCCCAAAGGAGCGACATGTCCTACGCAAGCTGGTTCGCACGAGTAGGCGGGTACCTCATCGACAACATCCTCGCGTCGATCCCGGGCGGGATCGGTGCTGTGGTGGCGGTGGCAACCGCCAAGGACGGGAAGATGAGCGGTACCGGCGTGGCCGCGTACGCCATCGGCGGCCTCATCTCCCTCGCCCTTCTCATCTACAACCGGTGGGTCAAGGGCGGCAGTACCGGCCAGACCTGGGGCCGCAGTGCGCTGGGCATCAAGCTGGTCGGCGACACCACTGGACAGCCGATCGGCGCCGGGATGGCGTTCGTCCGCGACCTGGCGCACATCGTGGACACGCTGATCTGCTACATCGGCTGGCTGTTCCCGCTGTGGGACAAGAAGGGCCAGACCGTCGCCGACAAGATCATGAAGACGGTCGTGGTCAAGGCCTGACGGCTACGGATCGGCACACCCGGTCGTCGCGGTAGCCGTCAGTACGCCGCCGGCGGTCAGCCGTACCACCACGGACACCGAACCGGTGCGGTACGCGTACACGTCAGGGATTGCGACGAGGGCGCCCGGTCCGATGCTGGACAGGCGCACGGGCAGCGGCCCGGGTATCACACCCGGGTCGCTGTCCGCCTCGACGACCCGCAGCGCGCCGCCGGCCGGGCAGGGCACGGCGCGGGCGCGCCACCCGGCCGGCTGGGCGTCCAGCGCGGTGAACGCGGCCTGCACCGCGGCCCGCGCGACCGGATCCGGCTGTCCGGCGCTCGCCGGCACCGGCCCGGACGCCGCCCGGCAGCCGGTCGCAACCACCAGGCGTACCTCGCCCGGAGCGCCGACCGTGCCCGACACGGCGACGTAGCTACCCGCGTCGGCGCGCAGCGTGTGCACCTTGCCGTCCCCGCTGTGCCGCGCGCGGGCGTGGTAGTCCGCCGGCAACTCGCGGGCCAGCCGGTCCAGAAGAGCCGGCTCGGTACCGGCGCGGGTGTACAGAACCACCGCACGCTCCCAGCGCTCGCCGTCCCGCACCGCGCTGACCCGGCAGCCGCCCACCTTCGCGAACTGCCCCACCGCGGCCACCGCGTCGCCCGAATCCGTTACCAGGTACGCGGTTGCCCGGTCGACCGCGGGGCGGGCATCGGCCACCGAGCTCTGCTCGCGGACCGTCGGCGCATCCGTCCGCGAGGAGACGTACGCGAACACCAGCAGGCCGAGCGCCCAGACCGCGCCGAGCAGTAGCAGCCATCGCCGGGGGCCGGTCATCAGGTACGCCATGGGAGTCATCGTGACACGGCGAGACGCCCCACCCGGTCGGTCTGCCGGGCGGGGCGTCTCTGTTGTGGGGAAGGAAGGAGTCTGTGACGCCCTGGCTAGCCGGCTACCACCACGGAGACCTCGGTGATGCCCCGATCGGCGGTCACCGAGGCGTCCCCGTTGCCGTGCCGGGACAGCGCGCGCAGGGTCCAGGTCCCGGGTGCCGCGAAGAACCGGAACTGGCCGACCGCGGATGTCACCACCTCGGCGGTGAACTCGCCGGTGCCGTCGAGCAGCCGGACGTACGCGCCGGGTACCGCCTGTCCGGTCTCGGCCTCGGTGACCACGCCGGTGATGACGGTTTCCTTCTCCAGGTCGACGCTGGCCGGGATCGGGGCGGCCTGGTCCGGCGCCGCGCAGCCCGTCGTATCGATGGTCGCCATACTCACGCCTCTCCGGGAGTGTCGCCGAGCGCAACCGGTACGCCGACCAGCGAGCCGTACTCGGTCCACGATCCGTCGTAGTTCTTCACGTCGCCGTGCCCGAGCAGCTCGCGCAGGACGAACCAGGTGTGCGAGGAGCGCTCGCCGATCCGGCAGTACGCGATCGTCGACTTCGCGCCGTCCAGCCCGGCCTCGCCGTAGAGCGCGCGCAGGTCGTCGTCGGACTTGAACGTGCCGTCCTCGTTGGCCGCCTTCGACCACGGGACGCTCAGCGCGGTCGGGATGTGGCCGGCCCGCTGGGCCTGCTCCTGCGGCAGGTGCGCGGGTGCGAGCAGCCGCCCGGCGTACTCGTCGGGCGAGCGTACGTCGACCAGGTTCTTGGCCCCGATGGCGGCCACCACCTCGTCGCGGAACGCTCGGATGGACAGGTCCTGGTCCCCCGCCGAGTACACGGTGGCCGGACGGTCCACTGTGTCCGTCGTGAGTGGACGGTTGTCCAGCTCCCACTTCTTCCGGCCGCCGTCGAGCAGCTTGACGTCCTGGTGCCCGTACAGCTTGAAGTACCAGTAGGCGTACGCGGCGAACCAGTTGTTGTTCCCCCCGTACAGCACGACCGTGTCGTCGTTGCCGATCCCGCGCTGCCCGAGAAGCGCCTCGAACTGCTGCCGGTTCACGAAGTCCCGGCGTACCGGGTCCTGCAGGTCGGCCTTCCAGTCCAGCTTCAAGGCGCCGGGCAGGTGTCCGGTGTCGTACGCCGAGGTGTCCTCGTCGA
>DASRRF010000716.1:0-8239 GCA_035695905.1 Micromonosporaceae bacterium
GCCCACCGCACGCAGCATCTGCACGGTCATCCGCAGGTGCGGCGCGCTCGGCACCGGCGGGCCGACATGGCGTACCACGATCCCGTGGTCGTAGTCGGGCGCGGCGAGCAGCAGCCCGGAGACGAGCTGGCTGGATGCGGATGCGTCGATGGTCACCTCGCCACCGGCCACCCGCCCGATCCCGTGCACGGTCAGCGGCAGGCCGCCACCGGAGGCGCTGTCGATCCGTACGCCCACCGAGCGCAGCGCGTCAACGAGCGGGCCGAGCGGCCGGGCCCGGGCCCGCGGGTCGCCGTCGAACGTGACCGGGCCGTCGGTGAGCCCGGCGACCGGAGGCAGGAAGCGCATGACGGTGCCGGCCAGCCCGACGTCCACCCGGGCCGGCCCGTGCAGCGGCCGTGGCCGTACGACCCAGCGTTGATCGTCCACAGTAGACACGGGTACGCCGAGCGCGCGCAGCCCGTTCGCCATCAGCTCGGTGTCCCGGGCGCGCAGCGGTGCGCGCAGGGTGGACGGTCCGACCGAGACCGCGGCGAGCACCAGAGCCCGAGCGGTCATGGACTTGGAGCCGGGCAGCCGTACGGTGGCCCGTACCGGCGCGGCCGCGGTCGGCGCGGTCCACGGTACGAGCCGCCGGTGCGGCCGGGCAGTTGTGTTTTCTGGCACGCGTACAGTGTGCAGGTCCCGGCACATAGTGGTGAACGTCGATACACTTTATCGCGCACATCGGGACAAGTTCCCCCGCCCGGGTACCCCGGCCGGAAGCGTAGGTTGGCCCCATGTGCGGGCGGTATGCGACCACGCGCAGCGAGGTCGACCTCGCGGCGCTGTTCGAGGCGGACGACGGGCTCGACGGTGGTGCGGCTTCGGCGCGGACTCCACTCGTCCCGGATTACAACGTTGCGCCGACCGACCCGGTGCCGATCGTACGGACCGTTCCAGGCGGCACAGCCAGGTCACTCGCGGTGGCCCGGTGGGGGCTGCTCCCGCACTGGGCACGGGACCCCCGGGCGGCGGCTCGGATGATCAATGCGCGGGCCGAGACCGTGGCCGCCTCCCGGGCGTTCGGGCCATCGTTCGCGCAGCGCCGTTGCCTGATCCCGGCGGACGGGTGGTACGAGTGGGTCAAGGACGGCGCGGGCCGGCGCCAGCCGTACTACATGACCCCGCTGGACGGCAGCGTGCTGGCATTCGCCGGGCTCTGGACCACCTGGGGGAGCGGCGACCAGCGCCGGCTCACCTCGTCGATCGTGACCATGCCGGCGCTGGGCGACCTCGCGCTGGTGCACAGCCGGATGCCGCTGGCGCTGCCGCCCGGCCGGTGGGCGCAGTGGCTGGGCGGCGACCCGGACCCCGCGGCCCTGCTCGCCCCGCCGCCGGACGAGTACCTCGCCGGGCTGGAAATCAGGCCGGTCGGCGTTGCTGTGGGCGATGTTCACAACGACGGACCGTCACTGCTGACCAGGGTAGACGCGCCTCCATTGGCCTCTGGGTCAACTCGTGGAAGCGTTCCCAGCGAGGGTCTTACCCTCTTCTGAGCCGCCCTGATTTGACCGGGTTGGATCCGGTTGGTTCAGGCGGGTTTTGCCTGATGCCGATCGAAACTCTTGTCCTCGTGTCGATTGTGCGATAGAACACAGCGCCGGCAGTGGGTGCGAGCGGGTGGTCGCATCCGATCGGCGGCGGCGCGCTCCCGCCCGGTGCGGTGGGGGCCGCGCGCCACCATGCCACGCAAAGCAGCAACGCTTCCGGCCGGGCAAGGCCGGAGGGTCAGTCCGGGCCGGAACACGCGGGCCGGAGACAGAGCCGACCCACGGGGGAGGTGGGTGAGTTGACACGGGCGCGGATGCCACGCCCGCATGAGGTCGCCGCCGCACGCCGGGATCCCCGGTTGATCCGGGCATTCACCGAGCGGCACGGCGATCCTGCCTGGCGTACGCGCGGTGTGTGCCAGAACGTGGATCCGGAAACGTTCTTCCCGGCGCCCAGCGAACCGGCGGATGCCGCGATCGCCCTGTGCCGTACCTGTGACGTTCAGGGATCCTGCCTCGCCTGGGCGCTGGACGTGGGCGACTGCCACGGGGTGTGGGGAGCGACCACCCCCAGGGAGCGCCGCGCGATGCTGGTCGCCTGGCGGGCGGAGGGGCATCGCGAGCCGCCGCCCGGCATGATCCCGCTGACCGTGATCCCGCGCAACGCAATCCCGTTGCGCATCGTGTCGCGCGGCGAGCTGGTGCCGGCGGCGCCCTAGCCGGGGAAGACTGGTGGGGTGATCGAGGAGTACGACACCCCGCACGGGCCGGCCCGGGCCGCTCTGGACCGGCCCGCCGGCCGGCCCGTCTCGCTGCTGGTCCTTGGCCACGGCGCGGGCGGCGACGTGGACGCACCCGACCTGGTCGCGGTCTGCACCGCCGCGCTGCGCGCCGGTGTCGCGGTGGCCCGGGTGACCCAGCCGTACCGGGTCGCCGGGCGGCGCTCGCCCGCGCCGGCCGGGCAGCTGGACGCCGCGTTCACCGCGGTGGTCACCGCCATCCGTACCGAGCGCGGGCTCGGCACGCTGCCGCTGATCGTCGGCGGCAGGTCCAGCGGCGCCCGGGTGGCCTGCCGTACCGCGACCGGGCTGCGCGCCGCGGGCGTCGTCGCGCTCGCGTTTCCGCTGCACCCGCCGGGCGCCCCGGAGCGGTCCCGGGCGGACGAGCTGGCCAGCGGCGTACCCACGCTCGTCGTCAACGGGGACCGGGACCCGTTCGGGGTGCCGACCAGCCCCGATCAAACCGTTGCTGTGTGCGTACTCCCGGGGGAGCGACATGACCTCAAGCGCGACCCGGCGGCGGTGGCCGAGGCCGTCCTGGCCTGGCTGGAGCGTCGTGGCTGGTGTCGCAAACGTCACTGACCAGGGGGTACGCGGGTCCGAGCCGGAATGGGCGGGCGGCCATCGAATGTTGCACCGGCCGGAGGTATCTCACCTGACGGCCGGAGGGAGTGGTCCGTGGGCATCACGTGCCAGGAGCGCGAGGAGCGACAGGTGCGGCGGGTACGCGGTTTGCTCGGCGCCCCCTCGTGGCCCGTCGGCCCCGGACCGGGGGCTCAGCCGACCGGCGTATCCTCTCCTGGACCGGCCGGCGGCGGCTTGGCCCTTCGAACGGCTGAGGTGAATACCCGAGTGACCCGAGGCGAGCGGACAGACGAGCGGCGGGCCCGCTTCGAGCGTGACGCGTTGCCCTTCCTCGACCAGCTCTACGCCGCCGGTTTACGGATGACCCGCAACCCGGCCGACGCCGAGGATCTGGTCCAGGAGACGTTCCTCAAGGCGTTCGCCGCGTTCCACCAGTTCGAAGAGGGTACGAACCTCAAGGCCTGGCTTTACCGGATCCTGACCAACACGTACATCAACTCCTACCGCAAGCGGCAGCGGCAGCCGATCCAGGCGCCCACCGAGGAGATCACCGACTGGCAGCTGGCCGAGGCCGAGTCGCACACGTCGAGCGGCCTGAAGTCGGCCGAGACCGAGGCGTTGGAGCGGCTGCCGGACAGCGACATCAAGGAAGCCCTCCAGCAGTTGCCGGAGGAGTTCCGGCTGGCCGTCTACCTCGCCGATGTCGAGGGTTTCTCGTACAAGGAGATCGCCGACATCATGGCCACACCGATCGGAACCGTGATGTCCCGGCTGCACCGCGGCAGGCGGAACCTGCGCCGGCAGCTTGAGCGCTACGCTGCGGATCGGGGCTTCGCTCGCGCCCCATCGTCGGAGTCCGGGGCACAGCCCGCGGGGATGCCCGCCGGGCAGGAGGTGTAAGGGCCGTGAGTTGTGGGGACCCCCACGAGACGGACTGCCGCGAGGTGCTCGCCGAGGTCTACCTCTACCTGGACCTCGAGTGCACCGACGAGCGTCGGCTGACCATCCGGCAGCACCTCGACGAATGTTCACCGTGCCTGCGGGAGTTCGGCATCGAGCAGGAGGTCAAGGCGCTGGTCGCCCGCTGCTGCGGCGCCGAGACCGCGCCGGCCGAACTGCGCGAACGGCTCCGGCTCAAGCTCGCCGAGCTCGTCTTCGACGCCGAAACCCGCGAGTACCTACCCGATTGACGCTAACTCGGCGTACGGGCGACGACGAACACGGACTGGCCGAACGGCGGCTTGACGAGTCGCTCGACGGCTTTCGTCACCGGCAGTACCAGCGTGTCGTAGACCTTGACCATCGGGCCTTCCTTCGGCATCAGCCGGAAGACGCAGGTCGCCAGGTAGTAGCCGATCAGCCCGAGCGCGTTGGCGTAATGCATCCGTTCGATGGTCAGGCCGGCCTCGGTCATCGCCGCGGCCATGGTCTTCTTCGTGTACCGCCGGACGTGGCCGGTGGCGACGTCCGCCGGACCGAGCGCGAACTGGAACGCCGGCACGATCAGCACGACCGCGCCGCCCGGGCGCACCAGGCGGGCCATGCTGCGTAGCGCGCCGACATGATCTTCGATGTGCTCCAGCACGTTGTAGGAGACCGCCGCGGTGTGCCCGCCGTCCTCGGTGGCCGGCAGCAGCATCTCGCGGACCTCGATGTTGCGCCGCCCGGCGAGCCGGTCCTTGAGCTTGACCAGCCGCTCGGGATCGGCCTCGGTAGCGGTGAACCTGGGCACCGTCTCGGACCACGCCAGCGCGTAGTCGCCCAGCCCGCTGCCGATTTCGATCGGGTCGTCACCGAGGTACGGCAGGGCGAGCTCGACAAACCACTGACGGTGGTTCACGGCGGTGGCGAGGCCCTCCAGGACCTCCGCCTGCACCTGCTGATCTCCGGTGATCTTGGACATGTCGCCGCTCCGAGTGTCCGCGGAAAAATCGAATAGTGACCGCAGAAGTTAACCATGACGGCGGGCGGCCAGCCGACCCGGCGTCCGATACAGTCTTTCCGCTATGGCGGCCGTAGACGCAGGTGAGGCAGCGCGAGTCGACCGGGCCTCGCCCGGCACTGCGCCGCGTTCACCGGCCCGAACCGCCACGACGGCCGGCCGCCGGCGCTGGGACGGGATAGCCGGCGGCGCCTTCCTGCTGGTCACGCTCTACCTGACCGGCCGGCTCTGGCGGGACGTACCGCATACCGGGCTCGCCGCCAACCGGCACGACCAAGCGTTCTTCGAATGGATGTTGGCGCACGGCGCCCGGGTACTGACGCATTTCTCAGACCCATTCGTGACGACAGGCATGAATGCGCCGGACCCGGTCAACCTGATGGCCAATACCGCCATCCTCGGGCTTTCGATACCGATGGCACCGGTCACCCTGCTCTTCGGCGCGCACGCGAGCTTCGACGTACTGCTCGTCATCGCGTATGCGGCAACCGGCTTCGCCTGGTACTACGTACTGTCCCGGCAGGTCGTCTCGAGCCCGGCCGGCGCGCTGCTCGGTGCCGGGTTCTGCGCGTTCGCGCCGGGGATGGTGTCCCACGGCAGCGGGCACCCGAACATCGTCGCGCAGTTCCTGGTGCCGCTGCTGATCTGGCGTACGCTCCGGCTCGCCGAGCCCGGCCGGGCGGTCCGAAACGGTGTGGTGCTCGGCCTGCTCGCGGTCTGGCAGGCGTTCATCAACGAGGAAGTACTCCTGCTCACCGCGTTGGGCCTGGGGCTGTTCCTGCTCGTCCTGCTGCCCTGGCGACCCGACCTGCGCCGGCGGGCCCGCCCGTTCCTGGCCGGCCTCGGGGTCGCCGCGCTGGTGGCGGGGGTGCTCCTGGCGTACCCGTTGTGGGTCCAGTTCTTCGGCCCCGGCTCCTACCGCGGCCTGCGCGCGGACATCCGGCTGTACGGCGCCGACCTCGCGTCCTATCCGGCCTTCGCCCGGCAGTCGCTGGCCGGCACCGCGGCGAGCGCCCGCGGGCTGGCTCAGAACGCCACCGAGGAGAACGCGTTTCTCGGCTGGCCGCTGCTGATCCTGCTGGCCGGGGTGGTGTGGTGGCTGCGCCGCAACGCGGTGGCCGTCGCGCTGGCTGTGGTGGCGGTGGCGTTCGCGGCCGTGTCGTTCGGCCCGAAGATCCGGGTGCACGGTACGGCGGTCGCCTCCGGCCCGTGGCGGCTGGTGCAGGACCTGCCGGTGCTCGACTCGATCGTGCCGACCCGGTTCGCGCTGGCCATCGTGCCGCCGATCGGTGTCCTGCTCGCGCTCGCCTGCGCCCACGTTCCGAAGGGTGCCGCGCGGTACGTCCTGCCCGCCCTGGTGGCCGCCGCGCTGCTGCCGATCGCGCCGAAGCCACTGCCGGCCGGGGCGCGTACGCCCGCGCCGGCGCTGTTCACCGACGGGACCCTGCGGCGGTACGTGGATGCCGGGCACTCGGTGGTCTTCGTGCCGCAGGCGCGCAGCCAGTACCCCGATCCGCTGGCCTGGGCCGCCGAGTCCGGGTTGAGCTTCCGGATGGCGCACGGCTACTTCCTCGGTCCGACCCGGGACCCGGGCCAGCGCTACGCGATCTTCACCGCGCCGCCGCGGCCGACCTCCGACCTGCTCAACCGGGTGTACGCGACGGGGACGGTCCCGCGGGTGACGGCGGAAATGCGCGCGGCCGCCGTCGACGACCTGCGCTACTGGCGGGCGGCCGTACTCGTGCTGGTCCCGGGGCGCAACGCCGACGCGCTGCGCGCGGTGACCACCGAGCTGCTCGGCATCGATCCACAGTGGACAGACGGGGCCTGGCTCTGGGACGTACGACAGATCGCGCTAGCGCCTTCCCTCGACCCCACCACCCCGCCCAGATGATGCGACCGCGGGTCAACAGCTATCTCATCGCGTCCGCGGTCGTGCTGGTGTGGGCGGTCGGCGTGGTGCTCGCGGACACCTGGGTCGGCGACTTCCAGCTGCATGTCGCGACCGTACGGACCTTGGCCGGGAACGTCACCCACCCGCCCGACCCGATGGTGGGTACCGGCGACGGTGGTCCGTACTACTCGCCGTACATGCTGGTGCTGGCGGTGATCGTACGGCTCACCGGCGCGGCACCGGCTCCGGTGGTGGCTTGGTTCGCCATCCCCAACGTGGTCCTGCTGCTGGTCGCGCTCCGCCGGCTGGTCGGCCGGCTCGGCGGCTCGGCGGCCGCGGCGACCGTCGCGCTCGCCGCGCTGCTGCTGCTCTGGGGGCCGGGCTCGGCCGGCTGGAGCGGCTTCCCGGATGTGCGTTCGCTCGCCGAGACGCTTCCGTACCCGAGCACGCTGGCCTTCGGCCTGATGCTGGTGCTCTGGGAACGGCTGCTGGCTTTCCGGGAAGGCATCGGCCCGCTCGTCGCGATCGGCGTACTCGCCGCGGCGATCGTACTGGTGCATCCGTTCACCGCGGTGGAGACCGGGGTCGGCGCGGTGGCCATCCTGATCGGCGGGTACCGCACGATATCCGTGCGCTGGTGGCTGGCCCTGGCGGGTACCGCGACGGCGGCGGTAGCGGTGGCCGCGCTGTGGCCGTACTCCTCGTTGGTTGATCTTTTTGCCGGCGCCTCCGCCTTGGTCGAAGTGCATCGCCCGCTCCGGCTGGCGCTGCTCGACCGGCACACACTGATCTGCGGGTACGGCCTGCTCGGGCTGCCCGCGCTGGTGCTGCGGTGGCGCCGGGACCGCACGGATCCGCTGGTGCTGATGTTCGTGCTCGGCGCGGTGGTGGTCGCGGCCGCGGTGCTGACCCGGCAGCACCAGTTCCTGCGGGTGATCCCGGTGATGATGCTGCCGCTGCAGGTCGCGTTCGGGATGTTCGTGGTCGACCGGGCCGCCCCGGCCGCCGCGCGGGTGGGCACCGCGGCCGCCGCGGCGCTGGTGTTCGTCGCCGGTTTCGCGGTGAACACCGCGCCGGGACTGGGTGTGCTGAGCGCCCTTCCCGTGCGGTGGCTGCCCCGCGCGGTCGCCGACGACCTGCGCACGCTGCCGATCGGTGCAGACCCTACCGATCGGGTACGGCAGTTCGCGCCGCCGGGCAGCACGGTACTGACCGACTCCAAGTGGACGGATCGGCGGCTGAACCTGCTCGGGTACTACGCGGTCAACCCCGGCTGGCCGAATCCGTGGATCGGCGACCAGGACGCCCGGGCCACGGCGCGGCAGGAGTTCCTCGGCGCGGCAACCACGCCGGCGCAACGGGGTGAGATCGCCCGGTGGTACGGCGCGCGGTGCGTACTGCTCACCCGTACGCCAGGGATCGGTGGACCGGATGCGGTCGACGGCTACCGGCAGGTGTCGGTAGCCGGGAACGTGTCGCTCTACTGCGCCTGATACCGCGCGGTTCA
>DASRRF010000717.1:0-2432 GCA_035695905.1 Micromonosporaceae bacterium
CGCCATGGTCAAGTGGAATCGATGCGTACACCTGCCAGGAGCCGGTGGCCGCCACGCAGCGAAGATGATCACGAACCCGGAGCAGCACGGCGACGAGTGCCGGGGTATGCCGGCCGAGCGCGTCCACGGCTGCCCGGCAGGCAGCCACCGGTCCACTCGCGCGCGCCAGCGCGGAGTCGACGTCGGCGATGACGAGGCTGGTCGGCACGACCCTCACTTTCGGGACAGGTGGTCTAGCGAGCTTACCCGGAGTAACTGAACCCTTCCTGACTGCTCAAGTCGCCACCAGAGACCTAGATCACAACCGCCCAGCGGGTACGGTGCGCTCGATGGACGGCACACTCGCGCGCCGGCTGAGCACCCGGGACGCCGTGCTGATCGGGCTCGGATCGATGCTCGGGGCAGGGGTGTTCGCCGCGTTCGGGCCGGCGGCCCGGGCGGCCGGTGCCGGCCTACTGATCGGCCTCGCGCTCGCGGCCGGCGTCGCGTACTGCAACGCGGTCTCCTCCGCACAGCTCGCCGCCGCGTACCCAACCTCGGGTGGCACGTACGTCTATGGCCGCGAGCGCCTCGGTGACTGGTGGGGCTTCCTGGCCGGCTGGGGCTTCGTGGTCGGCAAGACGGCGAGTTGCGCCGCGATGGCGCTGACCTTCGCCGCGTACGCCGCCCCGCCCGGATGGCAGCGACCGCTCGCGGTGGTGGCGGTGATCGCCCTGGCCGCGGTCAACTACCGCGGGGTCACCCGCACCGCGCGGCTGAGCCGGATCCTCGTCGCCGTGGTGCTGGTCGCGCTCGCCGTCGCGGTGGCCGCCACGGGCACCGCCGATTGGGCGCCGCTCACCGTCGGCGAGACCTCCGTAGGCGGCGTCATGCAATCGGCGGGCCTGCTCTTTTTTGCCTTTGCCGGGTACGCGCGGATCGCCACGATGGGCGAGGAGGTACGCGATCCCGAGCGCTCGATTCCCCGGGCGATCCCGCTCGCCCTCGGGATCGCGGTCGCCTGCTATGCCGCGGTCGGCACCGGGGTACTCCTCGCGCTCGGCCCGGATCGGCTCGCCGCGTCCACCGCCCCGCTGGTCGACGCGGTCCGGGCCGGCGCGTGGGACTGGGCCGTACCGCTGGTCCGGGCCGGTGCGATCGCCGCGAGCCTGGGTGCCCTACTGGCGCTGATCGCCGGGGTCGGCCGTACCGCCCTGGCCATGGCGCGCAACCGGGACCTGCCCGGCTGGCTGGCCGCGGTACACCCGCGGTTCCGGGTACCGCACCGGGCCGAGGTGGTACTGGCGGCCGCCGTGGTGACCCTGGTACTCACCGTCGACCTGCGCGGCGCGATCGGATTCTCCTCGTTCGGCGTGCTCGTCTACTACCTGATCGCCAACGTCTCCGCGTACACCCAGCCGGCCGCGCAGCGCCGCTGGCCGCGCCCGGTGCAGGTGCTCGGCGCGGCCGGGTGCGTACTGCTCGCGGCCACCCTTCCCTGGCCCTCTGTCCTCAGTGGACTCGCCGTGCTCGGGGCCGGCGTCGCGTACCGGGCGATCCGCCCCGCAGTGCGGTAGGTAGGGTGCAGCGATGCGGGTGCTGGTAACCGGAGCGCGCGGCAAGGTCGGGCGGGCCACCACGGCGGCCCTGGTCGCGGCGGGGCACGAGGTGACCGCCACCGACCTGCAGAACCCCGATTTCGACACGCCACCACCGGGTACCCCGCCGTACGTGAAGGCCGAGCTGACCGACGCGGGGGACGCGTATGCACTGATCGGCGGCGCCTCCGCGGGCGAAGGCCCACGCCGCGGCCCGTTCGAGGCGGTGGTACACGCGGCCGCCCTGCCCGCGCCCGGCCGGCATGCGCCGCACGTGGTGTTCGCGAACAACCTGATGGCCACGTTCAACGTGGTGGAGGCGTGCGTACGCTGGCAGGTCCGGCGGCTGGTGAACATCTCCAGCGAGACCGTACCCGGGTTCATCTTCGCCGAGCAACCGTTCCTGCCCGACTACCTGCCGGTCGACGAGGCACATCCGGCCCGGCCGCAGGATCCGTACGCCCTGGCGAAGCTGTTCGGCGAGCAGCTCTGCGACGCGGCCGTACGCCGGTCCGCCCTGCGCTGCATCTCGCTGCGCCCGAGCTGGGTACAGGACGCCGGGTCGTACGCCCGTAATCTCGGGCCGCTGCTGCGGGACCGGGACCGGCCCAGCGTCACCGGATGGTCCTATGTGGACGCTTACGACCTCGCCGACGCGATCCGGCTCGCGGTGGGCAGCGAGCTACCCGGGCACGAGGTCTTCTACCTGGCGAGCCCGGACACCATCGGCGGCCGCGCGTTGCACGAGTCGTGGCGGGCGGCCTACCCGGACTCGTCCACCGCGCTGCGCCCGGTGGACCGGGTGGACGCCAGCGGCATCTCCAGCCGCAAGGCCTACGAGCTGCTCGGCTGGCG
>DASRRF010000718.1:0-20159 GCA_035695905.1 Micromonosporaceae bacterium
GTCGGTGTTCGGCAGGGTGGGTGCGGTCCGGTCGGGCGACGGTCGATCACTCACCTGCCGTCGAGAGGCCGGACCGCCGACCCGCCCGGCGTCCCAGGTGGCCACCCAGCGTGCCGAGCGCCGCGCCCGCGCCACCCAGCACGGTGGTCAGCAGCACCAGACCCAGCGCGAGACTGGCGTTCACGTACGCCCGCATCGACGGGAACGAGCTGCGCGCGAGTCCGTCAATCTTGGCCGGTTGCCGGCTCACGATGTCCAGGAAGACGTTGTCCACCACGAAGAACGTGCCGATCGTCAGCACCGCGATGATTACGCCCGCGGCCGCGCCGGCGATCACCGGTCCGGCCGGAGTCGCCGCGCGGCGCTGTGCGTACCAGCCGACAAACAGGAGTACGACGAAGGTGGACGCGTACGCGGCCAGTACGGTCGGGCCGTCGTTGTCCTCGCGGCTGGGGTAGAGCACGTTGGAGCGCACCACCTCGGCAGCGAGCACGATGGACATCAGCAGGCCGGCGACGAGGCCGCGGCGGATCGCGGCGCGATCGGATCTCAGGTTCATCGGTACGGTCCTCCGGTGTAGCCGGGCATCCACCGCGCCGAGCGCGATGTTGACGGCCAGTCTCGGCCGCGATCGAGCCGGTAGGTCGTCGAGCAGCGCGGCGAACTCGTCCCCGTACCGCTCGCGCCACCAGCGCGGATAGAGCCGGATCAGCCAGGTCATGCGTACGCCGCCAGACGCCGTAGGCCCTGCCGGGTCACCGAGTTGGCGTGTTCGAGATACGCACGCAGCGCGCTCGCTCCGGCCGGCGTGATCTGGTACGGCCGGCGGCGGTCATCGGCGGGCAGCGGCTCGATCAGCCCCCGCTGCTCCAAGCGGCGCAGCGCACCGTAGAGCGTGCCCGGCCCGAGCGTGACATCGGCCAGCTGCTGCACGTCCTTGACCAGCGCGTACCCGTGCTTCGGGCCGCCGGCGAGACTGGTCAGGATCAGCACCCCGGGATCCGCGAAACGGCCGAGACCATCCAGTTCCATGCCTGTACCTCTATCGGCTCGCGGTATATCGTCGTACGTACCATAGCGCCCACGCCGAGTTTCGGGCAACCTGCGTGTGATCGGGACAGAGCTGTTATCCGGTCACCGTTGACCCGTATCTTGTATACAGGATACGTTCGTGGCCTGACCCGGATCCGGGAGGCACACACGATGCCGCACAAATCTCTCTTGCGCCGAGCCGCCGTGCTGGTCGCGGCGGTGCTGGCCGCGTCAGCATGCAGCTCCATCGACTCCTCCGCGCCCGGGCCTAGTGCCGGGCCGGACAACCGTCCGCTCAAGGCCGGCGGCGAGTTGCGCATCGCGCTCTCCGCCGAGCCCGACCTGCTCGACCCGACGCTGGCCCGTACCCTCGTCGGTCGCACGATCTTCAACGCAATCTGCGAGAAGCTCTACGACGTCGACGAGAAGCTGGTCATCGTGCCGCAGCTCGCCGCCGCGCTGCCGGATGTCTCGGCCGACGGCAAGACGGTGACGATAAAGCTGCGTCAGGGGCTCAAGTTCGCCGACGGCACCACAATGGACGCCACCGCGGTGAAGACCTCGCTGGACCGGCACCGCAGCCTGACCGGCTCGGCCCGGAAGAGCGAGCTGTCCAGTGTGGACAGCGTGGAAGTGGTCGATCAGTCCACTGTGGCCATCAAGCTCAAGGCGCCGTTCGCGCCGCTGGCCGCCGTACTCGCGGATCGGTCTGGAATGATCATGTCGCCGGCGGCACTGACCGCGCAGGGCGACAAGTTCGCCTCCAGCCCGGTCTGCATCGGGCCGTTCAAGTTCAGTAGCCGGGTAGCTCAGGACCGGATCGAGGTCGTGAAGGACTCGAACTACTACGACGCGGCCAAGGTCAAGCTGGACAAGGTGACGTACAAGATCATCGCAGACGCCAGTACCCGGCTGAACAACCTGCGCTCCGGTGACGTCGAGGTGCTCGACACCGTGGCGGCCACCGACGTCGAGTCGCTCAAGGCGGATTCCAACCTCCGCCTGCTGACCTCCGAGTCGCTCGGCTACCAGGGGATCACGGTTAACCTGGGCAACGCGAACGGGGTCGGCAAGGCCCCCGGCACCCTCTCCGCGCAGTATGCCGGACCGGTGGCCAACGACCCGCGGGTGCGCCGCGCATTCGAGCTGAGCCTCGACCGCGCGGCGATCAACAAGGTGGTGTTCGCCGGGCAGTTCAGCCCCAGCTGCAGCCCGATCAGCCCGGACAGCCCGTACTCCTCGGATGCCGCGCAGGCCTGCCCGAAGCACGACGCCGCTGCCGCGAAAGCCTTGCTCACCCAGGCGGGAGCGGCGACACCGGTGAAGGTCGGCCTGGTCATCGGCAACACTCCGCAGGCCCGGCTGCTCGGTGAAGCGATCCAGGCGCAGGCCAAGGAGGGCGGGTTCGATGTCCAGCTGCAGCCGCTGGAGTTCTCCGCATCTCTGGACGCGACCGACGCCGGCAGGTACCAGATGTTCCAGATCGGCTGGTCCGGCCGGGTCGACCCGGACGGCAACCTGGCCACGTTCCTGAAGACCCAGGGCGCACAGAACATTTCCGGCTACAGCAACCCCGAGGTCGACAAGCTCATCGAGGATGCACGCGCGACGTCGGATGCCAGCAAGCGGCGTGACCTCTACGGACAGCTCATCACGAAGGTCCACGAGGACGCTCCGCTGATCTACCTCTACCGGGCGAAGAACCTGCTCGGCGTCTCGTCGAAGGTCGGCGGCGTGAAGATGTACGGCGACGGCATCCTCCGCTTCGGCACCGCTGGATTCTTCGCCTAGCTAGGAGGGTTAGGCGTGGCGCGGTACGTGTTCCGGCGGCTGGTCGAGTCGGCGGTGACGCTCGTGCTCGTCACGATCGTGGTGTTCATCGGTGTCCGGGCATTGCCCGGCGACCCGGTCCGGGCGCTCGCCGGGGAGGAGAGCGACCCGGCCGTGGTCGCCGAGATCCGCCACCAGTACGGGCTCGACCAACCCGTACCGGTGCAGTACGTGCGGTACGTGACGCACGCGCTGAATGGCGATCTCGGCACCTCGGCCCGCACCCGGCTCTCGGTGGCCAGCACCATCGGCCACGCGTTGCCGGTCACCCTGCAACTGGCAACGTTCGCGATCCTCGTGGCGGTCCTGATCGGGATCGGCGCCGGAGTGGTGGCGGCCGTCCGGCGCCGTTCCGCCGCCGAGTGGGCGGCGAACACGGTCGCCCTACTCGGCCTGTCCATCCCGAACTTCTGGTTCGGGCTGATGGCCGTACTGCTGTTCGCGATCGCGTTCCCGGTGCTGCCGGCATCCGGGTTCGTGTCCGTCTTCGACAATCCGATGCAGAGCTTCCGGCACCTGGTGATGCCCGCGTTCGTACTCGGCTCCGGGCTGGCCGCGGTCATCATGCGGCAGACCCGCTCGGCGATGCTGGAGGCGCTCGGCGCGGACTACGTGCGTACCGCCAGGGCCAAGGGGCTCGGCGGGGCGCGGGTGGTGCTCGGGCACGCACTGCGCAACAGCCTCATCGTGGTCACCACGATCGTCGGGTTACAGCTCGGCGCGCTCATCTCCGGAGCCGTGGTGACCGAGCAGATCTTCGTACTGCCCGGCTTCGGAAAGCTCACCATCGACGCGGTGTTCACCCGGGACTACCCGATGATCCAGGGCGTCGTACTGATTACCGCGACCGCATACATCGGCATCAACTTCCTGGTCGACATGCTCTACTCGGTCATCGATCCGCGGATCCGGGTAGGGGGTGCGGTGTTGCAATGAGCGTCGATCTCGCACCGGTCGAGCCGGCTGTCCCGGCGGCACCCGCGGCGCCGCCGGGCAGCCGGCGCCGGGCCGTGCGCCGGGTGCTGCGCAACCCGTTGGCCGCGCTCGGGCTGCTCGTGGTCGTGGTGGCGGGGGCCGCCGCGCTGCTGGCCAACGTCGTCGCGCCGTTCCCGTACGCGCACACCGACTTCTCCGCGTCGCTGCAGCCGCCATCGCTGGCGCACTGGTTCGGCACCGACCCGCTGGGCCGGGACCAGCTCTCCCGGGTCCTCTTTGGACTGCGCGCGTCGGTCACCGTCGGCGTGCTGTCGGTCGCCCTGTCGCTGTCCGTCGGGGTACCGCTGGGTCTGCTGGCCGGGTACTACGGTTGGCTCGACCCGATCGTCTCGCGGCTGACCGATACGTTGCTCGCCTTCCCGTTCCTGGTACTCGCCGTCGGGCTGGCGGCCATCGTCGGTCCGAGCCTGACCATCGCCACGGTCGCGATCGGCATCGCGCAAGTTCCCGGAGTGGTACGGGTGACCCGCGGCGAAACTCTGCGCCTGCGCGGGATGGACTATGTGGCCGCCGCGGTGGCCGACGGGGCCAGCGACGCGGTCGTGCTCGGCCGGCACATCCTGCCCAACGCGGTGAACGCGCTGATCGTGCAGGCCACGGTCGCCGTACCGGGCGCGGTCATCGGCGAGGCGGTGCTGTCCTTCCTCGGTCTCGGCGTACGCCCGCCCGCGCCGTCGCTCGGCGTGATGCTGGCCAGCGCGCAGGACCGGTTCCGGGACGGGCCATGGCTGGGCGTCTTCCCCGGCGTGACGATCGTATTGCTGACGCTCGCCCTGAACCTGTTCGGTGACGGGCTGCGCGACGCGCTCGACCCGCGCGAGGTACGGCGGTGAGCCGGTGACGCTCCTCGACGTCCGGGAGCTCACCGTCCGGTTCCGCACCGAGGACGGTACGGTGCTCGCCGTCGACACCGCCTCCTTCGAGGTGGCCGAGCGCGAGGTGCTCGCGCTGGTCGGCGAGTCCGGGTGTGGCAAGAGTGTCACCGCGATGGCGCTCACCGGACTGTTGCCGCGCAGCGCGGCGATTTCCGGGCGGGTGGACTTCGCCGGCCGGGACCTGCGCGCGCTTCCCGAGCGGGACCTGCGGGCGGTACGCGGCAAGGACATCGCGTACGTTTTCCAGGAGCCGATGACCTCGCTCAACCCGGTGCTCACGGTGGGCAAGCAGATCGGCGAGGTGCTCGCGCGGCACCAGAAGCTACGCGGTTCCGCGGCCGTACAACGGGCCACCGAGCTGCTGGAGCTGGTCGGCATCCCGTTGCCCCGGCGCCGGTTGGGGGAGTACCCGCATCAGCTCTCCGGCGGCATGCGGCAACGCGTGATGATCGCGATGGCGGTGGCCTGCAAGCCGCGCCTGCTCGTCGCCGACGAGCCGACCACCGCGCTGGACGTCACCGTCCAGGCTGGAATCCTCGACGTGCTGCGTACCCTGCGCACCGAGATCGGCACCGCGGTTCTACTCATCACGCACGATCTCGGGGTGGTGGCCGACATCGCGGACCGGGTTGTCGTGATGTACGCCGGCCGTCCCCTCGAGGAGGCCGGAGTGAACGCGCTGTTCGCCCGGCCCAGTCACCCGTACACCCGCGGCTTGTTGGACGCCGTGCCCAACCCGGCGCGACATGCCGACGGCGGCCTGCGGGAGATCCCGGGTCGCGTACCCACGTTGAGCTCGTCGCCGGACGCGTGCACGTTCGCCGACCGGTGTACGCGCGCGGACAGCATCTGCCGGACCCGCCGCCCGGCCCTGGATCTCGGCCCGGCCGGGCATCCGGTGCGATGCTGGCATCCGTTGCCGGTGCCGGCGGTACCCCAGGCGGCGATGGCATGACAAACCCGGTACCCGCATTGGAAATCGTCGATCTGGTCAAGCACTTCGGGCCGGTGCGCGCGGTGGACGGGGTGAGCCTCACCGTGGGCCTGGGCGAGGTCGTCGGGCTGGTCGGCGAGTCGGGCAGCGGCAAGAGCACGCTCGGCCGGTGCGTCACCCGTTTGGTACCGGTGACCTCCGGTCAGGTACGGATCACCGGTCGGGACATCGCCCAGCTGTCCCGCCGCGCGCTGCGCCCGCTGCGCCGCAACTTCAACATTGTCTTCCAGGATCCGTCGTCCTCGTTGAACCCGCGGATGGTGGTCGGGGACATCATCGCCGAACCGCTGCGGCTACACCGGATCGGCCTGCCGGCGGACCGGCGTACCCGGGTCGTTGAGCTGCTCGACCAGGTCGGCCTGCGGGCCGAGGTGGCCCGGCGCTACCCGCATGAACTGTCCGGCGGGCAGCGGCAGCGGGTCAGCCTGGCCAGGGCGTTGTCCGCGGCACCGGCGCTGCTGGTGGCCGACGAGCCGACCTCGGCGCTGGACGTCTCGGTGCAGGCGTCGGTGCTCAACCTGGTCGGCCGGCTGCAGCGGGACATGGGTTTCGCCTGCCTGTTCATCACGCACGACCTGGCCGCGGTGGAGTTCCTCGCGCAGCGCGTTGCGGTGATGTATCTCGGCATGCTCGTCGAGGTCGCCGACCGGACCGAGCTGTTCGCCACGCCGCGGCATCCGTACACCCAGGCGCTGCTCTCCGCGGCACCGATCCCGGACCCGATCACCCAGCGGACCCGGCGCCGCATCGTGCTCACCGGTGACGTGCCCAGCCCGGTCGACCCACCGTCCGGGTGCCGGTTCCACCCGCGGTGCCCGGTGGCGATCGCCCGGTGTGCGGTCGACATTCCGGAACTGCGAGCGGTCGGCACGTCCGGCGCGCGGGTCGCCTGCCACCTGGTGGCCGACGACGGCACCGCCCCGGTCCTGGTCAGCGGGTCAGTGTCAGCGCCGTCCGCCGGGCGTTGAGTACGTGTATCCGGGCGGCCGCACCGGCCGCTTCCGGGTCGCTGGCGCGGATCGCGGCGACCAGTGCCTCATGCTCGGCCCACGAATGCGGCGCGCGCACCTTCGCGCTCTGCCGGTACACCCACTGCAGTCGGGTATGCAGCGTCTCCATCATCGCGCGCAGCAGGGCATTGCCGGAGTACGCACAGATCTCAGCGTGAAACCGGGTATTCAGGTCGGCGAGCTGGTCGAGTTGCTGTGCCGCGGCGGCCGCCTTCGCGGCGGTCAGGATCTCGTCGAGCGCGGCTCCGGCGACGTCGCCGGCCCGCTCGGCGACCAGCCGCGCGGCGAGCACCTCCAGCGCCAGCCGGATGTCGAACAGGTCGTGCACGTCCTGCACGGAGATCTGCGCCACGACCGCGCCCCGACGCGGCTGCCCGACCAAGAAGCCCTCCGCCTCCAGCACCCGGATCGCTTCACGCACCGGGTTCCGGGACACGCCGAACGCGTCGGCGAGGCGGTCCTCGGTCAGCCGGTCACCGGGTGAGTACACGCCGTCGATGATCCGGCGGCGCAGCTCGTCGATAACCTTGTCGCGCAGAGGCCGGTGGCGGTCGCCGATGGTAGTGGTGGGCACGTTGCATACAGTATCCGATTTTGCCCACCGGTCAGTTTCATAATCCGATCCAGGTCGCCTCGGCGCGTGCCAGCAGAGCACCGTCCGGCCCGTACACCGCCGACCTGACCTGCGCCTTGCGCCCGTCCATCCCGATCAGCTCGCCCATCACGACGCAGCGCGTCGCCGGCACCGGGAGCCTGGTCACCGCCGCGGTCACCCGGCCGAGCACGTACCGCCGGCCGGGTTCGGTGATGGCCCAGCCTCCGGGGCAGTCCAGCGCCGCCCATACCGTCGCGGTGGTCACCTCCGCGGGCACCGAAAACACCGCGGCGGTACGGCCATCCGCCAGCGGTGCGGGGAAGATTCGCAGCCCGTCCCCCGCAGCGCGGTCCGGGCCGCACACGTAGCAGGACGGGAACGGATGCTCGACGAAGCCCGGGTAGTCCTTCGCCACCGCGTACGCCTCATTCTCGGTGACCGGACGGACCGGCGGCCCGGCCGGCGGGTCGGCCGGGAGCGCGTCGGCGATCAGCCGGTCGTCGTGGTAGACCGCGACGCCACCGTCCGGCCGGGTCTTCACGCTCAGGGCGGTGTCCAGCGGTGGTGGTCGGCGCAGCGTCACCGTGACGGCTGATTTGCCCGGCCTGCCCGCGTCACTGTCCACAAGGGACGCTATCAGGCCGGCGCTGTAGCCGCCGTTGCCCGAGTCCGCCGGTCCGTTGAACCGTCCAGCAATGATCACGCTCCGCACGCCGCCACGATACCGAGGGGGATGTGTCGTGCCCGGCCTGCCTGGCCGCCCGCCCCAACTTGTCCGCCGAGCGCAAGCAGGACCCCGATATCTATCTCGGGAGCAGATATCGGCACGTGATCGCATGGGCATTTCGCACGAGATGTTGCGTGTGTCTGGTGGATTGACCAGCCTGCGCGATCTCGTCTCCCGAGATGGATATCGCGCCCGTTGCCTGACCGGCGCGCCACGCCTGCGCGCGGCGGTGCCGGTGGAGCCGCCGCTGTCGGTTCTTGGACGTTGGACCGCCGCAGACGATCGAGAGCGGCACACTCGGGATCGCGTTCGCCTAAGCGGAGCCCAGAGGAGCCCCCAGTGGAGCCCCGAGAGGAGTCGGCGTCATGCGGCTGCAGGGCCGGAACCTACGCGCCGGGATGGCCGGCGAGGATGTCGCGGCGCTCCATGTGGAGCTCGAAGCGGTCGGGTACGACATCCCGGAGAACGAGCGGCGGGACAACATCTTCGGCGTGGGTACGGCCGGTGCGGTCGCCGCGTTCCAGAAGAGTCGGGGCCTGTGGGATACCGCGGTGGTGGACACGAACACCGCGACGATGCTCGGCCGTGCGGCGACCGAGGTGGCCGCCGAGACAATCATGATGCCGACGGTCAAGGCCCGGCCGAGCCAACCGGCCACCCCGCCGCCGGCGTCTGCACCGCCGGCAGCCCCACCGCCGGCAGCCCCACCGCCGTCCGCACCAACGCCCCCCGCACCAACGCCCCCCGCGGCCCCGCCGGCCGAAGCGGCGCCACCGACCCCACCCGAGGCGCCGCTACCATCTGCGCCCCCGGCAGCCGGCGCCGGTCTGACCGCCGCGGACGTCACGCTGTTGCACGAGGCCCTGAGCGCGATCGGCATCGAGGTCGCCGACGCCGAGCGGGACGAGCACCGGTTCGGCCCAACCACGCGGGAGGCGGTGACCCGGCTGCAGGCGCTGATGGGCATGGAGCCCAACGGCGAGGTGGACGCGAACACGCTGGGACTCGCGCGGGCGGCACTGGACCGGATGCGAGCGCACGCGCAGGCCGCGGCCGCTGGTGACGAGTGGACGGTCGCGGGTACCGTCACCGACCACAGTGGACTCCCGATGCCCGGCGTACTCGTCGTCGCGGAGCAACGCGACCTGCGCGACGCCCACGAGGTGGGCCGGTCGCCGACCGACGCCGAGGGCCGGTACCGGATCGCGTACAGCACAGCGACCACTGTGGACCTGCAGCTACGCATACTCGGCAAGGACGGCGCGCCGCTGTTCACCTCGGAGGTCTTCTACCACGTCGAGCAGCGGGCCGAGATCCCGCTGGCGCTGGGTGGGCCGGCCCGCAGCACGCCGACCGAGTTCGCCGGCGTCGCGCGTACCCTGCTGCCGCGGCTCGGCCAGTTGCGTCCGGAGGAGCTGACCGAGAACGACCGCTTCCAGGACCTGACGTTCCTGGCCGGCGACACTGGGCTGACCAAGCCGCGGATCGCGTTCTATTCGGCGGCCGCCCGGTTGTCCCGGACCACCGACCTCCCGCCGGAGCTGTTCTACGCGTTGCTGCGGCAGAACGTACCGGCCGACGCGCCGGTGGCCGTCGTCGCATCCAGCAGCGCCGGCATCGACCTGGACCGCAACGCCGAACGGCTGCTGCAGTCCATGCTCGCCGCCTCACCGCGGGTACGCCGCAGCGCGGTACAGACCGCGTTGACCAAGGGCATCCTGCCGCCGGACTACGCGGCGCGGGTCGAGGATGACCTCGCCCGGCTGGACCAGCTCGCGGTCGGCGCCGCGCTGGCGTCCACCAACGGGATGGGTAAGACGCCGATCTCCGACGTGCTCTCCGCGGCCGAGGTGCCCGCGGACAAGCAGGAGAAGTTCATGTCGTTGTACGCCGCGGCCAGCGGCCCGACCCGGATGTTCTGGCGGGACCTGCGCCGCAACCCCGAGTTCACCAAGGAAGACGTGGCGGCGCTGCGGTTCGCCACGAACGTGGGGCGGTTCACCCGAGGCCACCTGCCGTTGATCAATTCCTTGGTGGACCTCAAGCGGCGCGGGGAAATCAAGGGCACCCGGGATCTGGCCCGGCTGTCCGCGAGCGACTGGAAGGCGGTGATCCTCGGCGGGCGCGGCGGCGAGCCGACCGGCATCCCGGCCAACTTCACCGCCCAGGATCAGGTGCAGGCCGTCGATGCGTACGCGCACATCCTCGAACGCAACTTCGAACGCGCGCACCCGACAACCGCGTTCTCGGCCCGGCTCGCCGAGGACCCGTCGAGCCCGTTCGTGGCCAAGGACGCGATGACCGCGTTCCTCGACGCGAACCCGGGCTTCAACCTATTGCGTACCAATGTGGACAGTTACCTGAAGGGCAGCCCGCAACCGGTGGTGCGCGACTCGTTGCTCACCGCGCAGCGGCTGTTGAAACTGACCTCGCGGTACGCCGTGGCCAAGCCGTTGCTCGCCGACCGGATCCAGACCTCGCAACAGGTGTACGCGATGGGCCAGAGCCGGTTCGTGTCCACGTACCAGGACCACCCGGACATCGGCGCGGCGCAGGCGGCCCGGATCTACGCGATCGCCGAGCAGACCTACGCGCTGTCCATGTCACTGGTAATGAATTACAACGCGAGCTGGATCGGCGTACAGCCAAAGGTGATCCCGGCGCCGCCTCCCGAGCCGCCGCAGCCGCCGGTCGAGCAGCCGCAGGCGGCCGTGCTCAGCGACTATCCCAACCTGCAGACCCTGTTCGGTTCGCTGGACCTGTGCGCCTGCAAGCACTGCCGGTCCGTACTCAGCCCGGCCGCGTACCTGGTCGACCTGTTGCAGTTCCTGTCGCACCGGATGACGAACGGCAAGAGCGCCAAGACCGTACTCCTGCAACGCCGCCCGGACCTCGCGCAGATCGAGCTCACCTGCCCGAACACGAACACCGTGCTGCCGTACATCGACCTGGTGAACGAGTTGCTGGAGGATGCCGTCGCGCCGCCCGCCGACCCGATCGCGGCGGCCCGCGCCCGGCAGACCACGCTGACCACCGACGAGCTGAACGCGAACCCGCAGTACGTCAACGCCGGCGCATACACCGTGCTGGCGAACGCGGTCTATCCCTGGCATCTGCCGTTCGACCTGCCGCTGGCCGAGGCGCGCACCTACCTGGGTGTGCTCGGTACGGACCGGGTGACGCTGATGCGAGCGTTCCAGCCACCGGCGGCCATCCCGTCCCCACAGGCGACCGCGCTCGCGGTGGAGGGCCTCGGGCTCAGCGCGGTCGAGGCCGACATCATCACCGGCGGCCCGTTGGCCGCGGCGTACTCCTCATGGGACTTCTGGGGGTTGGCGGAGACCGGCAACACGGTGCCCGACCCGCAGGACCATACGGTCGCGTACGCCGGGAGTTGGCTCGACGTCCTGGCACACGTCAGGGTCCTGCTGGACCGCAGCGATCTGTCGTACCAGTCGCTGACCCAGGTCTTGAACACCGTGTTCGTCAACCCCGCCGGCGCGGTGACGCTGCAGTGCAACCCGGCTGACTCGTGCGACCTGGGCACGATGACCGTGGTCGGGCTGACCCAGGACGTGCTGGACCGGCTGCACCGCTTCGTCCGGCTGCACCGCCGGCTCGGCTGGGACGTCTACACTACCGACGCGGCGATCGCGAACCTGGCCACCGGCACGCCGAACGGCCTCGGCCGGCTGAGCAACACCTTGCTACGCCAGCTGTACGCGGTGAAGACCGCGGCGAAACGGTTCCGCCTGCCGGTTGCGTCTGCGGTGGCGCTACTCGGCCGGATCGATCCGCGGGACGTGCCGCGACTGCCCGGCGAGGACGAGCAGAGGTACGCGCTCTACCACGACCTGTTCCAGAATCTGGCCGTACTCAACCCGGTCGACGCGGTGTTCGCGCTCAACTCCGACGGTTCCGAGATCGCGGCGATCGGTTCCAACCCGAAGCTCGCCGATCACCACGCCACGTTGGTCGCCGCATTCGAGGTGACCGACGCCGACCTGTCGCTGGCCATCGGCGCGCTGACCGACGGCGCCCTCACCGTGGCGAACCTGACCGTGCTGCACCGCAACATCCTGCTAGCCCGCGGGCTCGGACTGTCCATAAGGGAGCTCCTTGCGCTGCTCGCGCTGGTCGAGGTCGAGACCGACACGACACCGTTCCACGAGCTGGTCAACCCGTTCGACCTGGCCCGGCCGGAGCGGCTCGGCATGTTCTGCGACGAGGTGGACCGGATCCGGCACACCAAGTTCTCCATCGTCGGGCTGGATTACCTGCTTCGGCACGTCTTCGAGGCGACCACCGGGGTGGCGCCGGACGACGTGACGGTCGGCACGCTGCTCAAGTCGATCCGCGACAAGCTGCTGAAGGTCGCCGCGGAGAACGCGCCGACCGCGGACCCGACCGGCGCCGAGGTACGCCGCCGGCTGTCCACTGTGCTCGGTAAGCCGGACGTCGACGCGATGATGGCGGTGCTCGCCGGTACGTCGGCACTGTCCACAACCGACCAGGAGACGCTCATCTCGGACACGCTCGGCGGGTTCCTTGACGCCACGGCCGCGAAGACCGCCCTGGTCGGCGGCGGCGCGCTGGCTGCCGGCGAGGCCCGTTTCGAGTACGTACTCAGCCGGATGCTCGCGTACTTCCGGCGTAGTCTCGGAACCAGCCTGGTCGTCCAGGAGCTGGCCGACACGCTATCGCTGCCGACGGCGACCCTGGCGGTGCTGCTCGGCCAGCCGGTCATCGAGCACTTCCTCGCACTGCCCGAGGTGGCCCGCGATCCGGTCCGTACAGACCAGCCGATCGCCCCGGACGAGGTCGGTTTCACCGGCTACTTCAGCGAGTACGCCGCGTTGGACAAGGCCGCTGAGGTGGTCTCCGGGTTCGGCCTCAGCACCGACGAGACCTCCTGGCTGCTCGACTTCGGAGTCGGGTTGGGCTGGCTCGACCCCACCACGCTGCCGCTCGCGCCCACAGTGGACCCACAGGGTGCCTACCGGAGGTGGGTACGGCTGGCCGAGGCGGCCGCGGTGAAGGCGGCGCTGCCCTCGGACGGTACGCCGTTCACCGCGCTGATGGACCTGGCGCGTACCGGCGCCGGCAAGACGACCTACCTGACCGCGCTGGCGAAGCGTACACAGTGGACGATGGAGAGCTTGACGGTGCTCGCCGGCGACCCGGCCAACACCGCGGATGAGGGCGTACTCGCCCTTGCCTACCCAGCGGATTACACCTCCGAGCGCGCACTTGCCCGGCTCGTGCGGGCGTTCGGTCAGCTGCGCCGGCTGGGCATCGCGGCGGATGTGAGCGGTTGGCTCGGTGCCACGGTCAGCGCGCCCCAGGCCGACACCATCAAGCAGAGCGTCAAGGCGAAGTACTCGACCGAGCGCTGGGCCGCGGTCGCCAAGCCGATCCGGGACGTGCTGCGGGAACAACAGCGCGACGCGCTCGTCGGCTACCTGCTCGCGCACCCGCCCAGCGATGTGAAGCGCTGGCACGATGCGAACGACGTGTACGCCCGGTACCTCATCGACGTGGAGATGAGCGCGTGCCAGGGCACCTCGCGGATCGTCCAGGCGAACGCGACGATCCAGCTCTTCGTCCAGCGGTGCATCCTGAACCTGGAACCCGCCGTCGTCGTTGACGCGCAGGCCGACGGCGACTGGCGGCAGTGGAAATGGATCAGCCGCTACCGCGTGTGGGAGGCGAACCGGAAGGTCTTCCTGTATCCGGAGAACTGGATCCAGCCGGCCCTGCGCCGGGACAAGTCGCCGTTCTTCGCCGACCTGGAGAACGAGCTGCTGCAGGGTGAAGTGACCAAGGACTCCGCCGAGGACGCGTTCCGTGCGTACCTGGAAAAGCTCGACGGGGTGGCCCGGCTGGACGTGGTTGGGGTGTTCCACGAGGCGTCCGACCCCACCGTGTTGCACGTGATCGGCCGCAAGCAGGGCAACCCACCGGTGTACTACTACCGGCAGTGGATCGACTCGTCGCGGTGGACCGCGTGGACAAAGGTCGACCTGGACATCACCAGCGACCATGTCGTTCCGGTGGTCTGGAACCGGCGGCCGTACCTGTTCTGGGCCACGGTGAACCGCAAGCCGGACCAGACCCAGAGCCAGCCGCAGATGCAGATGGTGAACGCCCAGCCACCGGCGACCAAGGTGCATCTGGAGATCCAGCTCGCCTGGAGCGAGTACAAGGGCAAGAAGTGGCAGCCCACCCAGACCGCGCCACAAGTCCTTGTGGTGCAAGGGGAGAGCGACCCGTTCCAGGTCACCGTCAAGTCGTCGCTGGCCGATCCGTTGCTGCGCATCGACCTGTTCGTGGAGAACGGGGAGGGTCGCGGACACTTCGCCGAGTTCGTTCTCGGCGGGGTCGGCAACTCGGTCGAGGCCTACGCCACCTATCTGGGCGGCAACGCCGGCGTCGGTTCGCACACCCGGGCCATCGGCAAGCTACCCAGCGCGCTGGAGCTGGGCGTGCTCGCCCACCCGACGAACAGCGGCTTCGACGGCATGCAGATCGTGCCGGCCACGTCGGCGCTGAGCCAGCTCTCGCCGCAGCGCCCGCGGGTCGGCATCATGCACACCACGTACGACTACTACGGATCGCTGTCCAGCGAGGCGGTACTGAACAAGGCGGACCGCTACCGGCTGCTGGTACCCCATCAGAATGTGCGCTTCGACTCCAGCCTGCCGTTCTTCTTCGCCGACGGGCGCCGCTCCTACTTCCTGATCCCGACCGTCTACTACCAGAACGGCAACTACTTCACGACCACCGCGCCGGCCTACGTCTACCACCCGTACTACAAGGCCGAGTACCGGTTCGCGCCGTTCTACCACGCCTTCGTCCCGCTGTTCATCAGGCAGCTCAACGCCGGCGGGGTGGACCGGCTCTTCGAACGGAACCTGCAACTCGACCCGGCGGGCATCCAGGGCTCGGCACCGTTCAACTTCAAGAGCTACTACGACCCGACCGACAACGTCATCAAGCCGTACCCGACCGAGGGGGTGGACTTCGAGCCGGAGGCCGGCTACTCCATCTACAACTGGGAGCTGTTCTTCCACGCGCCGTTCCAGATCGGCGACGCGCTCTCCCGCAACCAGCGGTTCGAGGAAGCCAAGCACTGGTACGAGTACATCTTCAACCCGACCAGCGCGACGAACGACCCGGTGCCGCGCAGGTTCTGGATTACCAAGCCGTTCTACAACATGACCGCGGCCGACTACTGGGCCCAGAAGATCGAGAACCTGATCAAGCTGATCAATGCGGGCGACGCGGCGGCCGAGCACCAGGTGGCCCAGTGGCGGGCGAACCCCTTCGAGCCGCACGTGATCGCGGCGCTGCGCCCGGTCGCGTACCAGCGGGCGATCGTGATGCGCTACATCGACAACCTGATCGCCTGGGGGGACCAGCTGTTCCGTCAGGACACCATGGAGTCGGTCAACGAGGCGACCCAGTTGTACGTGCTCGCCGCGGAGCTGCTCGGCGAGCGGCCGGAGATCGTACCGTCGCAAGTGGACTCTGCCGCGATGACCTATGCCGACCTGGAACCGAGGCTGGACGACTTCGCGAACGCGGTGGCCGCCGCGGAGAACGTGGTGCCGCCGGTCAAGGTGAACGTGCCGGTCGACCCGGACACCCCGAAGCTGCCGCTGATCCCGCCGCTCTACTTCTGCGTACCGCCGAACGAGCAGCTGTTGAAGTACTGGGATACGGTCGCCGACCGGCTGTTCAAGGTCCGGCACTGTATGAACATCGAGGGAGTGGTACGCCAGCTCGCCCTGTTCGCCCCGCCGATCGATCCCGGCCTGTTGGTCAAGGCCGTCGCCGCCGGGCTGGATCTGGGCAGCGTCCTCAGCGACACGAACGCGGCACTTCCGCCGTACCGCTTCCGGGTGATGGTACGGCAGGCGATGGAGCTGGCCGGCAGCGTCCGTGAGTTGGGCAGCGAGCTGTTGATGTGCCTGGAGCGGCGGGATGCCGAGAAGCTGGAGCTGCTCCGGTCCGGCGCCGAACGCAAGCTGCAGGAACAGGTCAAGGCGGTGCACACGAAGCAGGTCGAGGAGGCCAACCAGCAGCTCGATGTGCTGGCAAAGAACCGCAGCGTGGTCAAGGTGCGGCAGGACTACTTCGGCGGGCTGAAGCAGGACCTGATGAACCCGTGGGAGATCGCCGCGATGGCGGCCACCGGCGGCAGCGTTATCGCGCAGGCGCTGTCGATGTCGCTGGACACCACGTCCGCGGCGGCGCACGCCGCACCCGACGCGCAGTTCGGCGGCTCCGGGGCGGGTGGCTCGCCACACGTCACCGCGAAGTACGGCGGCGAGAACGTCGGCAAGACCAGCGGTGCCGTCGCGAAGGTGGCTCGGGTCGCCGCGGCCGCATTGCAGACACTGGCCCAGATGGCCAGCACGATGGCGATGTACCAGCGGCGCCAGGACGAGTGGGTGTTCCAGTACGACCTGGCCACCGCGGATCTGGACCAGGTCGACGCGCAGTCCCTCGCCGCGACGATCCGGCGGGATCTGCTGGCGATGGAGAAGGACAACCACGAGATCGTCGCGAAGCTCGCCGCAGACACCGATGACATGCTGCACGACCGGTTCACCAACCTGGAGCTGTACGAGTGGATGATCGGGCAGACCAGCGCCACCTATTTCCAGGCGTACCAGCTGGCTTTCACCGTGGCTAAGCGAGCCGAGCAATGTATGCGGCGGGAGCTGGGCCTCACCGACACCTCGTTCGTCCAATTTGGATACTGGGACAGCCTGAAGAAGGGTTTGCTGACCGCGGACAAGCTGCTCTACGACCTGCGCCGGATGGAAGCGGCCTACCTCGCGCAGCACGAGCGCGAGCTGGAACTGACCAAGAACGTCTCGCTGCTCACCGTCGATCCGTACGCCCTGGTCGAGTTGCGTAACACCGGCGAGTGCACGGTACGCCTGCCGGAGCTGCTCTTCGACCTGGAGAACCCGGGGCACCACCTGCGCCGGCTGAAGACGGTCGGGCTGACCGTGCCCTGCGTGGTGGGGCCGTACACGGGTGTCTCGATGACGCTCACGTTGCTCGACAACCACATCCGTACGAGCACCGACACGTCACCGCAGTATGCCCGGTCCACAGGGGACGATCTGCGCTTCGTGGACGACCCCGGCGGGGTCAGCGCGGTGGTCACCAGCACCGGGCAGAACGACAGCGGCCTGTTCGAGCTGCGCCTGGATGACGAGCGCTACCTGCCGTTCGAGGGCTCGGGCGCGGTCAGCACATGGAAGCTGCGACTCAACCCGGTCTATTCACAGTTCGACCACGCGACGATCAGCGATGTGGTGCTGCACCTGCGCTACACCGCGCGGGACGCCGGGGAGCCGCTGGCCATCGCCGCCCGCGACACGGTACGCAACACGCTCAACGCGATCGCGCTGGCGGAGAGCCGCACCGGGCTCTACCGTCTGGTGAGCGCGCGCCAGGAGTACAGCACCGAGTGGTACGCGTTCCTGCATCCGGGCGGCGAGCAGGACCAGGTGCTGACCCTGGACACCGCGCCGGACCGCTTCCCGTTCCTGACCAACGGGCTGGACATCAAGGTGACCGGGATCGACGTGCTGGCCCGGCTCGCCGACCCGGGCGACTATTCCGCGGTCATCACCCGGCCCGGCGGCCCGCCGCTGACGTTGACGATGAGCGTGGACTCGACGCTCGGCGGGCTGCACCACGCCGAGGCGCGTCCACTGGCGCCCAAGTCCGACCTGGGCCGGGCACCGGCGCACTCGCCGTACCCACAGTGGACGGTCAAGGTGCGCAAGTCCGGCGCGGTCGACTTCCGCTCGCTCAGCCCGGAGGAGATCGATGACCTCGTGATCATTTTCCAGTACGAGGTGAGTGCGTGATCCTGTCCGGTGACGTGGCCAACGTCGTGGCGCGCGTGGTGGCGCTCTACGACCCCGATGAGATATGGGTTTTCGGCTCGTACGCCAAGGGCAACCTGGCCGAGCGCAGCGACCTGGACCTCATCGTGATCAAGCCGACCTCGCTGCCGCGCCGGTTGCGCGGCAGGGATGTGGTGGCCGTACTCGCCGAGGCCGCGTTCCACATCGACCTGCTCTTCGTCACGCCGGAGGAGCTGGCTACCGACCTGAAGGAGCCGTACTCGCTGCTGTCCACGGTGATGCCGACCGCGCAACGGATCTATCGACGGGAAGTGGGCGGGGCGGTGGGGTCGAGGGAAGGCACAGGCCATGGCTGACGACGGCAAGGCGCCTTCATCCGGCGGCGGCGCACCCCCCGCCGCGGGCGGCGCGATGGCTGGGCCGCCGGCGATTTCGTTGCCCACCGGCGGCGGCGCGATCCGCGGCATGGGCGAGCGGTTCGCCGCGAACCCGGTCACCGGCACCGGCTCGATGAGCGTGCCGATCGCCACGTCGGCGGCCCGGTCCGGGTTCGGGCCGGAGCTGGTGCTGCGCTACGACTCGGCCGCCGGGAACGGGCCGTACGGCTTCGGCTGGCAACTGAACCTGCCGGCCATCACCCGGCGTACCGATCGCGGGGTACCTCGTTACGGCGACGACGATGTGTTCCTGCTCTCCGGTGCCGAGGACCTCGTGCCGGTGCCGGGATCCGTCGAGCGGGACGGTTACCGGGTGACCAGGTTCCGGCCCCGGATCGAGGGGATGTTCGCGCGGATCGAGCGGTGGACCCGGATCGCCGACGGAGACACCCACTGGCGCTCCATCTCCAAGGCCAATGTGCTGACCGTGTACGGTCTTGCCGCCGACTCGCGGGTGGCCGACCCGGACGACCCGCGCCGGGTGTTCGGCTGGCGGATCTGCCAGAGCTACGACGACAAGGGCAACGCGATCGCCTACGACTACGTGGCCGAGGACTCGTCCAATGTGGACCTCTCGATGCCGGCCGAGTTGCACCGGGTACGCGGCGCCAACCGCTACCTCAAACGCATCCGGTACGGCAACCGGGTGCCGCTGCTTGTGGACACCGCGGTCGCCGGGTTCCGCCCGCCACACGTGCCGGCGCCCGACCTCGCCAACGCCGGGTGGATGTTCGAGGTTGTCTTCGACTACGGCGAGGGCCACTACTCTGCGGCACAAGAGGGAACGGTAGACGCCAGCCTAACCGCCACGATGGACTGGCCGGCCCGGCGCGACGCGTTCTCCACGTATCGCCCCGGATTCGAGGTGCGTACCTACCGGCTGTGCCGCAACATCCTGATGTTCCACCATTTCGTCGACGAGTTGGGGGCCGCCGACACGCTGGTACGGGCAACCCGGCTCGGGTACGACGAGAAGCCGGTCGGCTCGTTCCTGCGGCAGGTAACCGCATCCGGTTACGTACGCCTCACGAGCGGCAGCTATCTGGAGCGCTCGATGCCGGCGCTGGAGTTCGACTACTCGCCGAGCCCGCTGGACGGACCGGGGCCGTACCCGGATCTCGTGCTGCGCGAGCTGGAGCCGGACGGCCGGGCCAACCTACCGTCCGGAGTGGACGATCACGCGTACCGGTGGGTGGACCTCGACGGCGAGGGCATCGCCGGGGTGCTCACCGAGCAGGGCGGAGCCTGGCTCTACAAGCCGAACCTCGGCGACGGCCGGCTCGGCCCGGTCCAGCCGGTGCGGCGCATCCCCGCGCTCGCCGGGGTGGCACCGGGTCCGGCCCGCCGCACTCAGCTGGTGGACATCGGCGGCGATGGCAACCTGGATCTGGTCGACTTCACCGCGGGCGGCTTCTACCAGCGCGCGGAGACCGGCGAGTGGGACGGGTTCCGCGAGTTCCGCTCCTGGCCGGTGCTGCGCTGGGCGGACGGCGGCGTGCGGTTCGCCGACGTCACCGGCGACGGCCACGCTGACGTACTCATCACCGAGGACGAGGCTCTGGTCTGGCATGCCTCGCTCGCCAGGGACGGCTTCGGGCCGGCGGTGCGGGTACGGGTGCCACGCGACGAGCAGCTGGGCCCCCGGGTCGTGTTCGCGGACACCACCCAATCCGTCTACCTGGCCGATCTTTCCGGCGACGGGCTCACCGACATCGTGCGCATCCGCGACGGCGAAGTCTGCTACTGGCCGAACCTCGGGTACGGCCG
>DASRRF010000719.1:0-2405 GCA_035695905.1 Micromonosporaceae bacterium
AGTACGGTCGGGCTGATCCTGGTACCACTGGCCGGGTACACGTTCCGGGACACGTTCGCGGTCCACCCGCCGCTCGCCGCATCCCTCGGCGTCATCGGTGCCGGCGCGGCCGTGGTGGCGATGGGATACCAGGCGGCGACCGGGTTGACCGCCCCGCGCTACGCGGCGCTGCTTGCCGTGCAGGGCGCCGTGCCGCTGCTGGCGTACGAGTCGATCCGCGGCCCGGCCGGCTGGGCGCTGGTCTTCGCCGCGCTGGCCGCGGCGGACGCGGTGATCGGACGGGCGCTGGCCGCCCCGCCGTCGGGCTCGCCCGGTCTGGCCTCGATCGGCTGGCTGCGTGAGCTCGCCTGGGTGCTGCACGGCGTCGCGGTCGGCGCCGCCCTGGTCTACGCCGCGGTCGCACTGTCCACTGCGGACGGTGTCGCGGCGGCGGTCCGCGCGGCGGTCACGCTCCTGCTCACCGCGGGCGTGGCGGTACTCGGCGCGACCTGGCTGCGCCGCCAGCCGCTGACCGACGTGGCGGCCGGGCTGATGACGCTGGCCATCATCGCCTCGGCCGCGCGGGTCGCCTCGGTCGCGTTACCCGGCCAGGCGCTCGTCCTGATCGCCGGCGCGGTCGCGGTCACCGGTGCCGGGGTACGGGCGCTGCCCGCGACGGCCCGGCGCGGCCCGCAACTCGCCGCGTCCGGCGCTCTCGCGCTGCTCGGCGTGGTGGTCGGCGGGACTGCGCTGCGCGCCGGGGTCGCCCCGATCCGCGCCGCGCTGCCGGTCTGGCATGCGGACCTGTCCGGGTACGCCGGTCGCCTCACCGACGCCGTGGCACCGGCCGGCTGGCAGGTCACGGTCGCCGCGGTGCTGCTCACGATCGCCGCCGCACTCGCCCTGCCGGCCGCGTTGCGCCGCGAGGCAACCGTTGCCGGGGTGGCGATCAGCGCGCTGGCCACACCGGCCGCATTCGGCCTCGGCTGGACGGTCACCCCGTGGCTGCTCCTGGTCGCCGCCGCCGGGCTGGGCGTGACCGGGCTCGCCGCGCCGACCGCCCGGGCCGCCCGTACCCACGTGGTGGCCGCGCTGGTCGTCGGCGGCGCGGCGGCCGGGGCGAGCCTGGCCCGCCCCGAGCTCACCGCCGGCGTACTCACCGGCCTCGCGCTGACCGGTGCAATCATCGGGTTCGCCGGGCGGTACGTCGGCGCCGGAGCCGACTCGGCTGGCACCGCCGCGGCCGGTCCGTACCCGGACATCACCACGAACGCCGCGCTCGGCGGCGCCGCGGCCGCACTGCCCGGCGCGGTGGCCACCGGCACCGCGGCCGGGATGCCCGGCGCGGACACGGTCATCGTGCTCGCGGCAACGTTCCTGGCCGTGTCGGCGACCCTCGGGTACGCCGCGATCGCCCAGGTCGCGCTGCGCCGGCCGAACCCGCCGCTGGCCCTGGGCAGCACACTCGGCGCGCTGGCCGCCGCGGTGGCCGCGTTCGGCGCGGCCGGGGCGACCGTGTTGGATGCCCTGATCGCGATGCTGCTCCTGCTCGGGGCCGTACTGCTGTGGCTCGCCCCGTCCATCGATGCCGGGCGGCGCGCCGACCGCTGGGTGGACGGCGCGGACGTCGCCGCCGCCGCGGTCGTCGCCGGCATGATCGGATCACTGGCCCGGCTGGCCGCCCTGGCCGTACCCGGCACCGGGCTGACCACGGTCGCGGTCCTGGTCCTGCTCGTCGCGCTCGGCGTACGGACCATGCCGCCGCACTGGCGGCCCGGTCCGGCACTCGGCTGCGGCCTGGCCGGCGCGCTGGTGACCGGCGTCGCCGGCTGGGCCGCGGTACGCGGTGCGCTGCGCGTCATCGTCGCGGCGAACCCGATCTGGCACGCAAACCTCGCCGACTGGGCGGCCACGGTCGCGCCGGCCCGGGGGTACGGCTGGCAGACCCCGGCCAGCCTGCTCCTGCTGGCGATCGCGGCCAGCGTGGTACTGCCGGTGGCGGCCCGGGCGGTGATCATGCCGGGCTGCGTGGGGCTCGCGGTCCTCGGCGCGCCGGCCGCCCTGGAGTTGCCGTGGTGGTCGCCGACCGTACTGAGCCTCGGCGCGGCCACCGTACTGGGCGTGTCCGCGCTGGCTACCGCCGTACCCTTGGCGGGTCTTGCCCGGGCCTCGACCGGTGCGGCGCTGGCCGGGTTCGCGATCGGAGCGAGTCTGGTGACGCCGGGGGCGACCGCCGCCGGGCTGGCCGGCACCGCCGCGGCCGGGATCGTGGTCGCCGCCGCGGCCCGGGTCATCATTGCCACCACAACCGGCGAACCGGCGGCGCACCTGCTCCCGGTGGGCGGCATGGCGTTGGCCGCCGCCCTGCTCGCGCTGCCCGCCGCGGTGGCCGCGGCGGCCGCCCACCGGGGTCGCCCGGTGGAGGT
>DASRRF010000720.1:0-2178 GCA_035695905.1 Micromonosporaceae bacterium
TCACGGACCCGAAGGTCGGCGACAAGATCGACGCGCTCGCCGTCGAGGACTGGATCTTCCGCTCCCGGTCGGACCCGGCGTACGCGCGGTCCTTCCGCGACCTGGAGACCGGCGCGGTGGTGTCCGCGCGGTTCGTCAACCCGGATCCGGTCGCGGCGTACGACCCGTTCTACGGCCCCGCCGGCGCGCCGCGACTGGACCGCACACCGCAGGGCCCGGCGACCAGCCTGACCTTCTTCGTCCTCGACACGTTCACCGACCGCGACCTGGTCGACCGCTACTTCCGGCCCGGCGCCTACCACTTCTTCGACGTACGGTCCGCCATCACCGACCCGGACACCGGCGAGCCGGCCGGGCCGGACTTCGCCCGGGTGTGGGGCGGCCGCTACCGGTTCTTCGTCCACGACCTCGGCGCCGGACCGAACTACTACGAGATGAGCGCGGCACCGGGCTTCGGGCTGAACGGCTCGGCGACGTACCCGACCGGAGACCCGCCGGTATGGGACTACGACCACGACCCGCGGTGGGCGGGGCTGCTGGCCGAGCGGACGGCGCGTGACGCCGCGACCATGCTCCAGTACCGCTTCGTCTCCGCCTACGCCTACCGGCCGGTGCCGGCGGATGTCTACCTGCTCGCGTCGAGCCTGCTCGGCGACTGCTACGCCAACCCGCAGTGCAGCCCGGACGGGATCAGCAAGACCGACCTCACCAGGATCTACCGCGCGGGCTGGGTGGAGCGGAACCTGTCCTCCGCGGTGCCCGGGGCGACGTTCCGGACCGAGCGGTCGATCCCCGGCCTGCTCACCTACCGCGACCTCGGCTGCGCCAAGGAGCGTGCGGTCGCCAACCCGACCCGGGTCGTGACCGGCGGCGACGCGGTCATCCTCGCGCCCGACCCGAACTGCGCCGGCCGGCCGGGTGACCCGATCCAGCAGGCGCTGGAACGCGCGAAGGCGTACGGCGACGACGTCGTCGGTCCCGGCGTCTCCGACTTCGGTGTCTCGGCCCACGCGTTCCGGCACTTCGTCGAGGAGAACCGCGCGCTGCTGGCGCCGCAACCACCGGGCCAGTTCACCATCACGAACATCTCCGCCGTGTTCCCCGGCCTGTCGTCGTGGCTACTGCCGTTGCCGGGTGGTGGCGGGGTCGCGCTGGCGACGCCGAACGGCGAGGCGTGGGGCATCCTGCAGAGCGTCGACGAGTACTCGAAGGACTCCCGCGCGACCGAGTGCGCGAAGTCGACGCCACTCGCACCGGGCTGCGGCGTCACACCCGGCCAGCCGTCGACCGGGCTGTCCTACGTCACGCAGCACGAGGCAGCCCACTTCTTCGGGCTCAACCACCCGCACGACTCGCTCGTCGTGGAGCGGGACGCGCAGGGCCGCTGGCAGCGCTACGGCTACAGCTACCGGCACTACGGCGACTTCGCGCAGGCACCGACGACGTACGCCGGACCGTTCGCGCCGTACTCGGTGCTGGACCAGGACATCCTCCAGCGCGGTCACGTCGCGGAGTACCTCCGCCGGGTGCAGGACTGGCTCTCCGACGCCTACCTGCTCGACGGCGTGGCGGGCCGCACCGCGCCGTCGGCCGTGACCCGGCGCAAGGTGGCCGAGTCCGCGACGTGGCGGGACCTCGCGAGCGGCCTGTTCCGCTGCGGCGACTACCTGATGGCCGAGCGGGCGATGCGCAACGCCGCGCTAGCGGCGCAGGGGATCTTCGGTCCGGTCGTGCCGGCCCGGCCGCTGCGACCGGGCGAACGGGTGCTGTTCGCGGTGCACCCGCAGCCGGTCTACGCGCCCGACGGCGGCCCGCTCGCCGGGTGCACCCCGGCGCCGGCCGGCCGGCCCCCGTCCAGGCAGGCGTCCCGATCCCGGCTCCCCGCGACCGGCGGCGACGCGGTGCCGCTGCTCGGGCCGGCCGCGCTGATGCTGGTCGCGACGTGGCGGCGGGTCAGTCGACGAGGTCGTCCGCGCGCTCGCCGTACGCCGGGATGATCGGGAGGTACGGCGTGGGGTCGCCGGCCCAGTCCATGGCGGCGATCTGGCGGCGGCTGCGCCGCCCGGCGAACATCCGGACCAGCTCGTAGCGGTCCGCGGTCACCGTGGCGGCCGGCTCGCCGTTGCCGACCACGCGCGACTTCTCGCCGTACCGGACCGCGAACGCCGGCAACGACAG
>DASRRF010000721.1:0-1590 GCA_035695905.1 Micromonosporaceae bacterium
GGGGTCAGGGGTTCGAGCCCCCTCAGCTCCACTCCTTGGTCAACTCTCTCTGGGTCGGCGTTTCGCCTGGTCGGACTACCTCTCTCGCTGGCTCCATGATCGCGATCGAATGGTCGTTCATGATCGCCAGGGTGCACCCAGGAGGAGGAAATCAGGAGGGGGCCGAGCTGCGGTGCTCCCGGTGTCCGGACCCCTGCTGCGCGCATCGCCGGTGGTCGGCCGTTGATCGTTCGCCGGTGCGGCGTCTTGCACAACACTGGATGTCTGTGGGGTGCACGCCGTGCTGAGTGTCGCTGCGGCGGGCGGTTGTCGACCGGCTTACGTAGCCGTTGCGCCTGGCGCCACCGCTGCTCCAGGGTGGTCAGGACGCGGTGTTCGACTTCGGGGGCGACGTGGCTGTAGGTCTCCACGAGTCGGTTGGACAGGTGGTGGCCGAGCCGGCGGGCCTGGGCGATCTCCGGAATGCCGTCGGCGATCAGCCAGGTCTTGTGGCTATGCCGCAGCCCGTGAAAGGTCAGCCCCGGTCGCACCGGACTCAGGTCCCTGCGCGGGTCGCCGTCGACGGCCGGCCGCAGCACCCGCCGGTCGAAGGTGCTGCGCCGCAGCCGGCAGCCTCGGCGGCTGGTGAACACGAACTCGCCGCAGGTCTCGGCGAGATGTTCACGCAGCAGCACCACCAGAAACGGCGGCAACGTGATCGTCCGGGCCGAGGCCGGCGTCTTCGGCGGACCCAACCACAGCTCACTGCCGGACTCATGCAGCGCCCCGGTGTCCGGATCAACGATAAGGACGCCGCGGTTACGGTGCGGATCCAGCCGCACATGGTCGCGTTGCAGCCCGGCCAGCTCACCCCACCGGCACCCGGTCCACGCGGCGGTGATCACCAGCAGCCCGCCCGACGGTCCGCCCAACACCGCGGCGTGCTCAGCGATACGGATCACCTGCTCCGGCATCGCCCACACCCGCTCGACAGCCGACGGGGCATGATCCCGTCGCCGGCCCCGCCGCCGACGCCGGTGTACCGGGTTGGCCGGTATGAGCCGCTCGTCCACGGCATCGTCGAGCATCATCGAAAACACCGTCGTGATACCCGCGACCGTCGCCGCCGCCAACCGGTTACGGAGCTGTTTGCGCCACGTGGTCACCGCCAACGCGCTGATCCCGCCCAGCGGCGTAGCCTGCCATCGCGGCAGGATGTGATTGCGTAGGTGGGCCCGGTAGTTCTCCTCGGTCCGCACATCCACATCCAACGTCGGCACCGCTCGACCCACCGGCCTACGGTGATCTTCGCGCCCTCCGGATCCAACCAGCGGCCGTTGCGACGATCAGACTCCACATCCGCCGCGTACGCCTGCGCCGCCCTCCTACTGGTAAACCCCGCAATCGACCCACACCCACCGCCCGGCCGCGGATAGCGCACCCGCCAGGCATGCTTCCCGGTCTGCTCCACCCACGCCATGACACCCTCCCAGCTTGCGATTGACAGAACACCGTCATGCGCTGGTCCGACCAACCACGCAACTCGATCAAGCGCGAGGCCAGCTCGGCGGTCGCATAATGCCGCGCGCTAGTTCACCTCGTTCGATCGCC
>DASRRF010000722.1:0-2145 GCA_035695905.1 Micromonosporaceae bacterium
GGAGGACTTCCATCCGCGGTCGGTACTCGAGCTGGACTACGGCGGCCTGGTCGAGCTGCTCAGCGACGACACGCTGCGCGAGGACGACTCGCCGGGGCTGGTCGCGGCCGGGCTGGCCGGGCTGGCCGGTGGCGATGCCGATTCGGCCAGCGAGGCATATGAGACGCTCGTCGCCCGTTGGCGGACCGTCCAGCTGATGGAGCGCAGTAATTGATCCATGCGATGATCTATGCCTCGATTCCACCTCGCCGCTCATGGGGAGACAAAAGGCTCAGGAAATCGGCAAGCTTCTTAGTAATTGAGCCGCTACCGACCGTGAGCAGTTATCCGAACTAGGCATAATCGTTCATGAAAATATTGGAAAAATCGGGCATACATCATCCGTCCAGACAGGTACCTTCATCCGTTCGGCCCATGTCGGACATCGGGGACTAGCCGGACCATAGGAAAGCGTCGGCCGGCGGGACCCCGGCCGTCGTTTGTAGGTATTTGTGGAGGAGTGACCGATGGCATCGCGTACGCACGAACCAGAGCCGCTGCTCACCCCGGCCGAGGTCGCGTCGATGTTCCGTGTCGACCCGAAAACCGTGACCAGGTGGGCGAAGGCGGGCAAGCTAAGCGCAATCAGGACGCTTGGTGGACATCGCCGCTACCGCGAGTCCGAAGTGCGTGCCCTGCTGCAGGGGCAGATTCCGCAGCAGCGCCAAGGCGAGTAACGGCGCCGGTCGTGCGATGCGGCCGTCGAACCAGGAGGGCGAGGAAGCGCGCCTGAGTGCGCTCCTCGCCCTTTGCCGTGCCGCCGGCCGCGGATGAGACGGGCCTCAGACCCGCAGCACCTGACCGAGTCCGAGGCGGCGGTTCGCGGCTGCCTCGGTGAGTACGCCGCCGGTGACGAACATCAATAGCAATCCGGCGAGCAGCGCGGTGGTCGTACCGTCCAGCCCGATGGGCAACGGCGTACCGGCGGTGAACGCGGTCAACCCGAGCGCCGGGGCGAGCAGCCGGGGCAGCGCCACGCCGAGCGCGCCGCCCGCGGCCAGCGCGGTGACCATCAGCGGCACCAGCTCGACCAGCAACAGGCCACGCGCCTGCCGCGGGCCGAGCCCCATCGTGCGCAGCAGCGACAGTGTCCGGCCCCGGGCGCGTGCGTCGACCACCAGGGCTAGGCCGATCGCGAGCAGCCCGGCCAGCAACGCCGCCGCGGTACCGGCGGTGAACGCGAGCGAGATGCCGTCGTTGAACGCCGAGTGCTCCAACGCGATGCGCTGTTCGGCGCGGGACAACACGGTCACACTGCCGTCCGCGGCGAACAGCCCGGCGGTCAGTAACGGTTCCAGCGCCGCGTTCTTGGCTACGACCGGCGCCGCCGCGCGTACCGCTGCCGGGTCGGCCGCCGGGCCGGCCACGAACAGCAGGTTGGTCACCGCCGCCGGGTCGGCTACGGCCTCGCGGGGTACCACCACGAACTCGGCACGGTCGAGCCCGGGCAGTGCGCGGCGGGTGTCGACGATCCGGATCGGCCGTTCCGTCGTACCCAGCCGGGCGACCAGCCCGGGCAGCCGGGCCGCGCCCGGCGAGGCGATGGCCGGCAGGTCACCGGCGGCGCCGGCGTCGAGCAGGTCGGCCGGGAGGCGCACGTCCAGCCCGATCGAGGTGAGGATCTGCTGGTACGCCCGCAGATCGAGGGCCACGAGGACGACCTGCGGGTCCGCCGCGTCCTCGCCGGCGCGCAGCATCCCGGGGGCGACGAGGTAGCCGCTGGCCACACCGGTGACGCCCGGTACGGCGGCCACCCGCGCCGCCGAGTCGGCCGCGAACTCCGCCGCGGACAGGCGCAGGTCGCCGCCGACCGCGCGGGCCGCCGCCTCGTTGCGGGCCACCGCGATGCCGGTCCGTACCGTACCGGCGAAGCCACCCACGGCGACCGCCAGCACGATCACGATCAGCGGCAGCGCGGCCGCCGCCGGTGCCCGCCCGGCCCGGGCCAGACCCAGGAACGCGACCCCGGTGCGCCGGGCCGCCAGCCGGTCGAGCAGGCGTACCGGCCACGGGTACACCCGCAACGCCAGCAGGCCGACTGCCGTACCCACGAGCACCGGTACGGCCGACAGATACGGATCCACGCCGGCCTGCGACAGCCCACGC
>DASRRF010000723.1:0-3570 GCA_035695905.1 Micromonosporaceae bacterium
CCGGTCCAGCATCAGCCGGCGGAAACCCTCGTAGTCCTTGGCCAGGTAGTCGATCGGCGGTCCGGCCGGCGGCACGACCGGCGGCTCGCCGCTCTCCGGCTTGCAGTCCAGCAGGCTGGCGCAGTTCGCCTTGAACGAGAACCGCTGCGCGGACAGCGCCGGGTCGAAGCCGACCGGCGCCCGATGGTCCACTGTGGACCGTACCAGTCGCAGCACGTACGGCGAGAAGTCTCCGGCCCGGTCCACGGTGACGGTGAGTACGTGCCCGGCGGAGATCGCGGTCAGCGTGCGTACCCCGGTGATCCGCTCGCCGCCCAGCACCACGACGTTGGCCGGGTCCAGCGGGGAGCCGCCGGCCGGGATCTCGCCACTCTGGCCGGGCAGCGGGTGCAGGAAGCCGACGTACAGTTTCTTCTGGTCGGCCGGGTCCACCTCGACCCAGTCGATCCCGTTGAACGTGCTCGTCGCCTCGGCGATGTCGCGCCGGCGCTCGTCGTCGACGCAGAGCACGGGCAGGTCCGGATCGGCCATCAGGGCGTCCTCTCGAAGCTGACCGCGGCCGTCGCACCACTGGCCCGCAGCCGGTACCGGACCGTCACCCGGACCGCCGCGTCGTCCAGCTCCACCGACAGGTCCTCGATCTCGATCGCTTCGCCGAGCCAGCGCTGCAGCCCGCTGCGGGCGTGCAGCTCGGTGGCGCTGACCACGGACTCGTCGACCGGTGCGAAGAGCAGCTGGCCCAGCCCGGAACCGAAGTCGGGCCGGTTGACCCGCTCGCCGGGCGCGGTGAACAGCACCGCCTCCACCAGGTCGGCGACGTGCCGGGCCAGCCCGGCCTCGCCGGTGCGGCCGCGACCGTCCACAGTGAACGGAAACGCGATGTACGTCATGCCGCCTCCCTTCGCACGGCGCCCGGCTCGCTCCAGCGCTCGCTCATGTGGCCAACGCCCGGATCTGGAAGCCGGCGACCACCGCTGGCCCCTGCGGCGCGCCCTCGGCGCTGATCCCGCTGCCGCCGCTGGTGACCAGGATCGCCGGAATGCCGTTGATCTTCACGCGGGTCGCCGGTGCCGCCCACTGGATACGGATGCACGGCTGCGGCTTGGTCCCTCCGGGTACCGGCACCTGGAACGGGCACGCGGCGACCGGGTACAGGTCGGCCGAGGTGAGTACGTTCATCCCGCTGACCTTCACCCGGATGTTGGGGGTCTGCGCGGTGTCGGTACCGCCGTGGGTGCACTTGACCCCGGCGCCGACGTGCAGGAGTTGGCCGGGCATCAGGTCACCGTCAGCGCGGTCTGGTTGACGGCCACGGTCGGACCCATCAGCGTCACGGTCGCGCCCTTGCCGTTGGAGATGATGATGCCGGTGTCGTTGATGGAGATCAGCGCGCCGGTCTTCGTCTTGAGTAGGATCCCGCCGGTCGGCCCCGGCACGTCGGAGAGCATCAGCGTGGTCTGCCCTGGCGTCTGCAGCAGGATCGGCGGGGTAGGTGGCGGGGAGGACGCGACCAGCACCGGGATCTCCGCCTTCGACCCGTACCAGCAGCCGGACCAGATCGGATGGTCGGCGTTGCCCTGCTCGAACTCGACCCACACGCCGGTACCCGGCAGCGGCACCGCCCACGCGCCGGACTGGATGCCGGCCAGCGGGAAGCACGGCGTCGCCCAGCTCGACGGCGGCAGCGTCACATCCGGCACGGTGACCTGGAGCCGGCCCTGTTGCAGCGGGTCCAGGTGGTTCACCACCGTGCCGCGGTACTTGCCGTAGTACTTGATGGCGCTCATCGCAGCACCTTTCCGAACAACGAGACCTGCATGTTGCGCGCCAATGTGAAGCGCTGCTTCACCTCGCCGGCCTTGATGGTCGTGGTCACGCTGCGCACCACGTACTCCCCGTCGTACGCCTGACCGGCCCCGCGTACCCCGACCAGCCGGCGGGAGCGCAGCAGCCGGCCGTACCGCATCACGTCCAGCGAGCCGGACCCGCTGATCACGTTCGCCGCCTGGGAGGCCCGGGCCAGCCCGCGGGCCACCACCTCCACCGCCTCCATCCGCGCCGTGCTGTCGTCGCTGCCATCGCTCTCGGTACGCCTGACGATGTTCATCCGCTTGTACGACAACGGGATCGGAATCTTGCGGCCGAGGGGAGGGCTGAGCGGGGTGAGGTCCGGCAGCGGGATCGGGATCGGGATCTTCGCGGTCTCCGACGGGTAATAGGTCAGTACGAACACGGTGCGGGAGATGCCGTCGAACGAGAACGACAGCGACTCCACATTGGAGTGGATGTCGCTGTTCACGGTCAGCGCGGGCTGCGGCATGCTGATCCGGTACTCCGGTCCCCAGTACGCGACGTTGAGCCCGGGCCTGTTCCCCGGCTCCACGAAGAACGTGTACCCGACGTCGTCGGCCAGGCCGGTGATGTGCGAGTACGCCGTACCCTGCACGCACGGGATGAGCTTGATCGGGTTGGGTACCCACACCAGCGCGCTGGGCACCACGGCCGGCACCGTGCCGTAGATGGCCAGCGGCGCCAGCATCAACAACACCTGCGCCTCGATCGGCATCGGCAACGGCAGGCCGGACAGGTCGATCAGGTCCAGCATCTGGCTGATGTCCACCCCGGTGATGGTCAATGTGGACTGTCCCGCCTCGTTGCTTTGCGCGATGTCGTGCCGGGTGATCACGCCGTCGGAGAGCACGTGCGGGGTCCCGTCGATGTGCAGGACGATCAGCACCCGGGCCGGCGGGTCCAGCTTCCGGCCGACCAGCATCTGCTCCAGCTCGGAGCTCTTGCCCAGGGCGAAGCGCAGCTGGAACCCGGAGCGCTGGCCGGCGTTCTCGGTGACCTGGGCCTCCTGCAGGGACTCGATGACCGCCCGTGGCGCCGGGTGGTACCGCAGCGGTCCGGTAAGCAGTTGCAGGGTGATCCCTCTAGGCACCGAGCACCTCCGGACCGGCCATGCCGGGGAAGCCGTCGGGCAGGGCCACCCGTACCACCCGGCCGGGCGTCTCCAGCTCGGCCGGGTCGAAGGCCAGGTTCGCGTCGCACAGCCGCCAGAACGCCGTCGGGTCGCCGAGTGCTCGCGACGCCACCAGGTCCACCCGGTCACCGTCGCGGACCGTGTCCCAGCCCGCGGTGGCCAACCGCTCCGGCGGGGGCAGGAAGCGGCGGCGCAGGTAGACGATCTCCCGGCCGTCCGGCGCCGTGCGTGCCGCGGTGCCGACCTCGGCGTACCGGCTGTTCGGCGGGATCGACGACGACGCCGGGATCAGCGGCAGGCCACCGGTGGGTGCCGCGGTGCTGGCGGCTGCACCGGCTCTGCCGCTGCCGGCTCCGGCGCCGGCGTCGGTCGCGCCGAGCAGCATCTCGGCGGCCCGGCTCTGCGCGGCCACCAGCGCCGGGTCGGCTTCGGTGAGGTTCTTGGTATCAGTCATGGCAGGCGGTCGATTCCCAGGTCGGTGAGGCGCCCGCCGCGGGCGCGGCCGGCGAGCTGTTCGAGTTGTTGATGCGCGGCCAGCGCGAGCCCGCCGACCCGGCCACTGAGGCCAACATCGTTGACGGTCAGTA
>DASRRF010000724.1:0-5407 GCA_035695905.1 Micromonosporaceae bacterium
CGTACGTGGTGCTGGCCGAGGTGCTCACCGACGGCGACGCTTCCCGGCTGGTCCACCGCCTGGTGCTACGGGACCGGGCGGTGACCGGCGTCGGCGGCTACCTCGGCATGATGGGCGAGCCGTTCGAGGTACGCGACCCGACCGCGCTGCTGCTGCAGGCCCACCTGCCGCCCGGCGGCGACGCGGACAAGGTGCTGCGCACCATCGACGAGGAGTGCGAGCGCCTCGCGGTGGACGGCCTGGCCCCCGGCGAGCTGGCCCGGACCCAGGCGCGGATGGCCACACACCTGTTGCGGGACACCGATGCGGTGCTCGGCCGGGCGTTGCGGATGGCCGTCATCGAGCAGCAGCGCGGCGACGCCGCGTTGATGAATGAGTTGCCGCGGCTGCTCGGCGAGGTGACCGAGGCCGAGGTCGTCGCGGCGGCGGCCACGTTGCGCCCGGCACGCCGGGCGTCCATCGAGGTCATTCCCGGGGGTACGGCGTGAGCGAGCGAAGCGAGGTGACGGCGTGAGTTTGGTTCCGCCGCTCGGTGCGAACCGGAGACTGAGCCTGCCGAAGGCGGAGGAGCGGACGCTGGCCAACGGGCTGACCGTGATCGCGATCCGGCGGTCCGCCGTACCGCTGGTGGAGCTGCGGCTGAACATCCCGCTCGGCAGCGCCCGGCTCAGCCACGCGCAGGTGGCCCGTACCGCGCTGCTGTCACAGACGCTGTTCTCCGGTACCGCTACGATGTCCACAGTGGACATTGCGGCCGAGCTGCAGGTGGTCGGCGGCGCGCTGAACGCCGGTGCCGATCCCGATCGGCTGCAGATCAGCGGGAACGCGCTGCGCTCCGGGCTGGACCGGATCCTGGAGATCCTCGCCGAGGTGCTCACCGGCGCGGCGTACCCGGCCGGCGAGGTGACCACGGAGCGGGAGCGGTTGGCCGACCGGATCCAGGTGGCGCTGAGCCAGCCGGCGAGCATGGCCCGGATCGCGTTGCTGCGCCGGGTGTACGGCACCCACCCGTACGCGCTGCAGACGCCGGGTCCGGAGGAGGTCCGGTCGCTGGCGCCGGGCGCGCTGCGCCGGCTGCACGCGGATCGGGTCCAGCCGGCCGGTGCACACCTGGTCATCGTCGGCGATGTGGTGCCGGCGAAGGCGATCGACGCCGCCGAGGCCGCACTGTCCAGCTGGGACGGTACGGGCCACCAGGTCCGTACGCCGAAGACGCCGGCGCTCGAACCCGGTCCGCTCACCCTGGTCGACCGGCCGGACGCGGTGCAGTCCTCGATGCGCATCGCACTGCCCGCGGTTCCCCGTACCCACCCCGATCACGCCACGCTGCAGCTGGCGAACCTGGTCTTCGGCGGGTACTTCTCCTCCCGCTGGGTGGAGAACATCCGCGAGGACAAGGGATACACGTACGGACCGCACTCGCAGATCGAGCACTCGCTGGCCGGTTCCAAGCTGGTCGTCTCGGCCGAGGTGGCCACCGAGGTGACCGCGCCGGCGCTGCTGGAGACGTACTACGAGCTCGGCCGGCTGGCCACCCTGCCGCCCAAGGAGGACGAGCTGGAGCAGGCCCGGCAGTACGCGCTCGGCACGCTGCAGCTGGGCATGTCCACCCAGGCCGGCCTGGCCGGGCTGGCCAGTACGTACGCCGGGTTCGGGCTGCGCCTGGACTATCTCGTGGAGCACGCGGCCCGGCTGGCCAAGGCCACCCGGGACGATGTGGCCGCCGCGGCAGCCCGCTACCTCGCCCCGGCGAACGCGGCGACGGTCGTGCTCGGCGACGCGGCGAAGGTGGAGTCCTCGCTGGCCGCGTTGCAGCCGGTGGAGCGCGCGGAACTCGCCCTGGAATGACGGTACCGGGCCGGCGCCTGCTCCCCGCGCTCGCAAGGTCCACTGTGGACCGCGCGGCGCACCGGCGTACCGACCCGGACTGGCTCGGGCAGGCGTGGCAGCGGTCCCGGGTGGTTGTGGTCGACGTGGCCGGCGGCGGGCGGTTCCTGGTCCGGGACGGCGCGCTGGTCCTGGTCGAGCCGGCGACGCTGGGCGAAACCGGTGCGGCAGCCCGGATGTTCATCGGCGTCGGTGTGGACGGCACGCCGTACTTCGCGGTCGCCGGGGCGCTGCCGGAGGTCGAGGGCGCCCGGGCCGCCAACCTGCGCGAGGTCGGGCACGAACTCGATGACCGGGATGCCGGGCTGGCCATCACCGCGGTCGCGCTCGGGCACTGGCACGCGGCTCACCCGTACGCGCCGACGAATGGCCGGCCCACGACGATGGGCGACGGTGGCTGGGTGCGCCTCGACGACGGCGGCACGCAGTTGTGGCCGCGTACCGATCCGGCGGTGATCGTGCTGGTGCACGACGGTGTCGCCGGGCCGGACGGGCGCTGCCTGCTCGGCCACAACGCGGCGTGGGCAACGCCTGGGGTGCGGCGCTTCTCCTGCCTGGCCGGGTTCGTCGAGCCGGGCGAGTCGGCCGAGGCGGCGGTGGTGCGCGAGGTCGCCGAGGAGGTCGGCGTCGTGGTCGGGTGGCCGGCCTACGTGGCGAGCCAGGCCTGGCCGTTCCCGGGTTCGCTGATGCTCGGCTTCCTGGCCCGGGCCGACCCCGAGGCACCGCTACGGGTGGACCCCGCGGAAATCACCCACGCGGAGTGGTTCACCCGGCGGGACGTCGCCGCGGTGCTCTCCGGGGCGGACGTTCTCGCCCGCGATGACGAACGCGTGGCGCTATCGGCGCCGGCGTCGATAGCGCATTTCCTGATCACGCACTGGTTGGGCTAGGGGATCAACCCGTGCCGGTGGAGGGGTTCGCCGAGGCGGAGGATCTTGATGCGTTGCCGGCCGGCGCGGACCGGACCGACCGAGGCGAGCGCGCGGGCGAGGTGCAGGGCGGCGTCCCGGTCCTCGGCGAACATGGTCTGCCGGCGTGGCTCGGGTGCGGTGCGCTCATCTCGGATGAGCTGGCCGTGCGCCCAGGCGGAGACCACCTCGTCGGGCGCGACGGTCCGAACATCGGTGCGGACGATCAGGTACCGCATGGGCGTCTCCGGGGACCGTGAGCCTTGCCTGACGGAGTGTCACGAAAGTCCACGCGTGGAACTTCCATGTGATGTCTTGGTCACATGGTCACTCACGGTGGCGGGTGGGCGCAAGCGGTTCGCCCCGGAGAAATAAAGTCGCCGCCCGAACGGGTGATCTCGGCTATTCGACCGGTCGATGCCCCGATGGGCGGTTCGGCCAGCTCAGTCGCGGGCGCGCTTGCCGGCCGGGTGGCTCTGCCGCGGCCGGGGTGCGCTGCGCCGGCCCGGCACGTTCGGCGTACTCGCAGCCGCCTCAGCCAGCCATTTGTGCGACAGGTCCGGAGTGAGCGAAGCACCGCGCAGCCACTCGAAGACCAGGGTGTACCGGGCGATATCCGCCTTCTCGGTCAGCAGCAGGTCGGTGGCGAGCGCTTCGACCGCGAGTGTCTCCGGATCCCCCGGGTCGGCGAAGCGATAGAGCGAGAACGCCGTGTGGGGGAGGTACCACTCACCGATTGTCGCCTCGCGCGGCAGCACGCGCACCGTGACGTTGGGTAGTTGGGCGAGGGCGGCCAGGTGCGCCAGTTGCTCGCGCATCACCTCGGCCGGCCCACCCCGCGCGGTCAACGCCGCCTCGTCCAGCACCGCCTCGTACTCCGGCGGGTCGATCGGCCGGTTCAGAATCGCCTGCCGGGCCAGGCGCGCGGCCACCTCGGCCTCCGGGTCGAGCTGGCGGTCGCCGACCGGCTCGGAGAAGGCCCGCGAGGACAGGATCCGGACCCGCGCGTAGCCGGGAGTCTGCAGCAGTCCGGGCACGATGGCCGGTGCGTACTCCCGGATGTCCGCGCAGCCCGACTCCAGTTCGGCGTACCCGCGCTGGCGCTGGGTCATCACCGGGTACTCGCGCAGCCAGCCGCGGGTGTTGCCGGCGTCCCGGGCCACCGCGATCATGTCGTCGCGCTCCTGGCCGTCCACCCCGTACGCGTCCAGCAGGTCGAGTACGTCGGCGAGATCGGGCCGGCTGCGTCCGTTCTCGAGGCGGGACAGCTTCGATGCCGATGCCCAGCCCACGCGCGCTATTACCTGGTCGCCGGTGAGGCCGGCGGCCTCGCGAAGGCGACGCAGATCGGCGCCGAGCCGGCGGCGCCGGACGATCGGGCTTGGCCCACGGGACACGGGAGGAGTCCTCCGAGGAGATCATCGGGGGGTTGGTGACCCGAACCAGTATGGACCTGTGCGACCCGAAGTTGTACCCCACGCCACGCCGTTACCGCTGACAGTAGTCGAAACAGGTCTTTCCAAAGACTTGTTTCGAAAGCTATGCTTCGACGCATGCGAAGTGGGCGGGTCGAGGGACGGCGCAGCGTGCCTGAGGTACCCAACCGGGATCTGCGCGATCCGCGGGCACTGCGCGCGTTCGCCCACCCGGTCCGGCTGCGGTTGATGGAAGAGCTGCTCACGACCGGTCCGGCGACCGCGAGCGAGCTTGCCGAGCGGGTCGGCGAGAGCGCCGCCAACTGCTCCTGGCACCTGCGCCAGCTCGCCCGGTACGGGTTCGTCGAGGAGGCCGGTGGCGGTGCCGGGCGGCAACGCCCCTGGCGGCTGGTCGTACAGACGCACTCCTGGGGCTCCGGGGACGAGACCCCGGAGCTGGCGGTCGCCGCCGACGCGGCGTCCGAGATGCTGCTCGAGCGCGAGGTTGCCGCGCTGCGTACCTGGCGCGCCGTGCGCCGGGTGGCCCCGCCGGAGTGGCGCGCGGGTGCCTTTGTCGCGCAGTCGCAGGCGTACCTGACCGCGGACGAGCTGGCCGCGATCCACCGGGAGGTCGAGGCGCTGCTGCTGCGGTACCTGCCCCGGCTCAGCGACCCGGAGAGCCGGCCGCCCGGCGCCCACCTGGTGCGCCTCGTGGCCTGGGGCGCCCCGGCCCAGCCCTTCCCAACGGACCCGCAACCCACATCGGATCCGCAGCGCGCGGAGCGGCAGTCATGATGCGCGTGGTGCTGCGCCGCCCCGACTTCCGGCTGCTCTTCGCCGGCATGGTGGCCAGCACGGCCGGCGAGACCGTGCTGGTGCTCGCGCTCGCGATCTGGGTCAAGGGGTTGACCGGATCGGACGGCCTGGCCGGCGCGACGATCTTGGCGCTGGTCGCGCCGATGGCGCTCGCCCCGCTGGTCGGGTGGCTGGTCGACCGGTTCCGCCGGCGGCCCTTCCTGGTCGTCGCGCTGGTCGCCGCGGCGCTCGGGCTGACGCCGCTCTACGCCGTACGCGGCGCCGGCCAAGTGTGGGTGATCTACGCGGTGGCGACCGGGTACGGGCTGTCGTACGTCGCGGTGAGCGCCGCGTACGCTGGGCTGATCAAGTTGATCATGCCGGAGGAGCTGCTCGCGGACG
>DASRRF010000725.1:0-1872 GCA_035695905.1 Micromonosporaceae bacterium
GACCGCCGGGTCGTAAACCACCTGAACCGCCTCGGTGTGCCCGGTCAGCCCGCTGCACACCTCTTCGTACGTCGGGTTCGGGGTCAGCCCGCCGGCGTACCCCACCGCGGTGGAGTAGACCCCGGGCAGCTTCCAGAACAGCCGCTCGGCACCCCAGAAACAGCCCATCCCGAACACGGCCACCTGGTACCCCGCCGGCCACGGGCCCTTCATCGGCGTACCCAGGACGGCATGGCGGGACGGCACCGGCATCGCGGTCGACCGGCCGGGGAGCGCCTCCGCCGGGGTGGGCAGGTTCAGCTTCTTCTGACGCAGGAACACGGTCAGCTCCTCGAGTTGTGGGCTCGTACCAAGCATGCCTCGCCGCGGGGATCGGCGCCTTACTGATGGCTTACCCATTGTTGAGAATCGACAGCGCGGTCCCGCCGAGGATGCGGTCCTGCTCGGCCACCGGGATCGGCAGCGCGCGGATCGACGGTACGGCCCGGTCGATCGCGCCGAGCAGGTGCGGGAAGTCACTGCCCAGCACCATGTGATCGGTGCCGACCAGGTCGCGCAGCATGGTCAGGTTGTGCGGGCTGAACGTCACCGTGTCGTAGTACAACCGTTTCAAGTAGACACTCGGCAGCTCGTCGATGTGCTCCCGGTTCTCCGCGAAGTCGCGGTACCCGCTGTCGATCCGCTCCATCAGCCATGGGATGGCGCCGCCGGCGTGCGCCACAATCCAGCGGATGTTGGCGTACTCGCGGAACATGCCGGCGTAGCACATCCGCGCGACGGCCAGCGTGGTGTCGAACGGGAAGGCGACGATCGGGCCGAGTACGTACTCGCGCAACGCCTCCTGCCCGCTGGCCGGGATCATCGGGTGCAGGAAAATGCACAGTCCCAGCCGGTCCGCCTCGGCGAAGAACGGCCGGTAGGCCGGGTCGGTCACCGGCCGGCCGCCGATGTTGCTGAGCAGGATCACGCCGTTGAGCCGCAGCTCGCCGAGGGCTCGGTGCAGCTCGGCCAGCGCCGCGTCCGGCGCGTCCATCGGGATCGACGCGAACGCCTTGATCCGGCTCGGATGGTCCGCGGCGACCTGGGCGTACGCGTCGTTCATCCGGCGAGCCAGCTCGGGCTGGTCCCGCGGGCCGAGAAAGAACAGGTTCGGGGTGGACAGGGACAGCACCGCGACGTCGATGCCGGCCGCGTCCATCGCGTCCAGCCGTGCGGACAGGTCGGTCATCGCCGGCGTCACCCCGAAGAACCGGGCCCCGCGCAGAGTGATGATGTCCCGCCCGGTCGGGTCCTTCGCGAACGAGTAGTCGCCGCCGCTGCGGCGTACCGCGTCGAAGAACTCCGGGGTGTAGTGGTGGGTGTGCAGATCGAGGGTCTTCACCGTAGGGCCTCCGCGATCCGGTCGGCGTACCCCTGCGCCTCCTCCGGCGAGGCGTACTTGGTCCGCGGCCAGAAGAAGCCGCGCAGGCCGTCGCCCTTGGTCCGGGGTACCACGTGGGTGTGCAGGTGCGGCACGCTCTGGCTGACCCGGTTGTTGATCGCGACGAACGTGCCGGCCGCGCCGAGCCCGGCCTCCACCGCGCCGGCGACCCGCTGGACCAGGCCGAAGAAACCGGCCAGCATTGACCCCGGCAAATCAGTCAAAACCTCAAAATGATCCCTGGGTACGACGAGAGTGTGCCCCTTGAAGACCGGCCGGGTATCGAGGAACGCCACCCCGTCCGGCTCGTCATACACCAGGGTGGCTGGAATGGAGCCCGCCACGATCCCGCAGAACAGACAGTCGGCCACGGCCGATAGCGTAGACACTCATGACGTACGGCTTCGAGACACTCGCGATCCACGCCGGGCAGGAGCCCGATCCGCGTACCG
>DASRRF010000726.1:0-2175 GCA_035695905.1 Micromonosporaceae bacterium
CTGGGTACGGCCGGCGCGGCTCACCCAGGCCGGCCGGCTCGCCGCGCTACACGAGTACGAGGCAGCGCTCGGCCGGCCGCTGGACATCGTCAACACGTACCGCCGGTTCGACGAGGTGCTGCTGACCGAGTCGGACCGCGCGGTGCTGCGCAAGCACGCCACCCTCATGCTCAGTTGGGCCAGCGGCGACACCCGGTCCATCACGCTCGGGCACCACGACGACCTGATCCGCCGGCGCGCCCGGGAGCTACGATCGGCCGGCGCACCGGTCCTGTTGCGCTTCCGGTGGGAGATGGACCGGCCGAACCTGGAGGCCGCCATGTGGTCCGCGCCGGACTACGTGGCCGCGTGGCGGCACGTGCGCCGGCTGTTCGCCGCGGAGGGCGTACGCAACGCGGCCTGGGTCTGGTGCCCGACCGCGGAGGGCTTCGCGGCCGGCCGGGCACCGGCGTACTACCCCGGTGACGACGCGGTCGACTGGGTCTGTGTGGACGCCTACGCCGGCGCTGCCCTGCGCCCGCTCGGCGACCTGCTGGCGCCGTTTCTCACCTGGGCCGCGGCCCGGCCCAAACCCATCCTCATCGGGGAGTACGGCGTTGCCGTCGACTGGGGCTCGGCGGTACGCGCCGCCTGGCTGCACGACGCCGCACGGGTCTTCCGGGCCAACCCGCAGATCAAGGCGGTGAGCTACTTCGAGTCCAATCCGGACGGTGAACGGCGCGGCTTCCGGCTAGCCGACGACCCGCCCGCGTTCGCGGCGCTGATGGAGTTCGCACACGACGACTACTTCAACCCCCGCTGACGGCGAGCCGCCGACGCGGCGAGCAGCCGCACCGCGTACGGCACATCGTGGCGCAGGTACCGGCCCGCCAGCCGGCGCGGCTCGGCAGCCAGCCGGTGCAGCCACTCCAACCCGGCGTTCTGCATCCACTGTGGAGCCCGCGCGGAGTCCCCGGCCACGAAGTTGATGGAGGCCCCGCAGCCGAGGAACCAGGCGCCGGGCAGGTCGGCGCGCAGCATCGAGATCAGCCGCTCCTGCCGGTGGAAGCCAAGCCCGACGACGACCAGGTCCGGCTTGGCCTCGATCACGTCGGCGCACACCTGCGTCAGGTCCCCGAGCCGCGAGTCGAATCCGTAGGCGGGCGCGGCATGGCCGGCAATCCGTACCCCCGGAAAGGTTGTGGCCAGAATGGCGGCGGCGCGGGACGCCCCGTCCCGGCCGGCCGCCCCGGGTTCGCCACCGAGCAGGTAGATGGACCGGCCGTCGCCGGCGAGGCCGGCGGACAACGACCAGATCAGGCTCGATCCGGGCACCCGCTCCGGCAGCGGGGTGCCGGCCAACCGGCTCGCCCAGATCAGCGGCATCCCGTCGGCGACCACGAGGCTGGCGTCGGCGAGGTACCCGCGGACAACCGCGTCGCGCTCCGCGAGCCGCAAGATGTCGACGTTGGGCGTGACGATCCGGCCACCCTCCCCGCGGTCCAGCGCGTCTCTTACCACGGCCACGACGGTCGCCTCGTCGAGCGCGTCGAACGACACACCGGCCAGCTCTACCCGGTCCCGCTGAGCAAATACCACGAATGCGGACAATACATCTCCGTCACCCTTGATCGCTCGTTATGCGTATAGAAACGAGTGGAAAGGACATCGAGTCGTGCGAGTGCTCTTCCTCGGCGGGCTGGGACGCAGCGGTACCACGCTCGTGGAGCGGATCCTCGGGCAGCTGCCCGGCGTGTGTTCCCTCGGCGAGGTCGTCCACCTCTGGCGCCGCGACCTGCGCGACGACGAGCGCTGCGGCTGCGGCGTACGGTTCTCCGCCTGCGACTTCTGGCGCGCCGTGGGCGACCGGGCGTTCGGCGGTTGGTCCAGAGTAGACCTGTCCCGGGTACTCGCATTGCAGGCGGCGGTCGAGCGGACCCGGCACATCCCCTGGCTCGCCGCGCCGCGGCTGGCCGGGCCGGCCCGCCGGGAGTTGGTCGCCGAGTACGCCGGCTACTACGCCCGGGTCTACAACGCCGCGGCGCAGGTCGCCGGCGCATCGGTGGTAGTCGACTCCTCGAAACACGCCGCACTCGCCTACTGCCTCGCCGGCACCCCCGATCTCGATCTTCGAGTTCTTCATGTGGTACGGGATGCGCGCGGAGTCGCGTACTCCTGGACGAAGCGGGTACCCCG
>DASRRF010000727.1:0-1584 GCA_035695905.1 Micromonosporaceae bacterium
CGAAGCTTCCCGCCGACCTTCAAGACCAGAGAGAGGATTGATCATGATCAATACTCCATATCCGGTGGAGTTCTCGGTCGACTACCCCGACCGGCCGCTGGACCGGCTGACCACGGCCTTCCGGCTGATCGTGGCGATCCCGATCCTGGTGGTGCTCGGCACCGTCTCGGGAGGCAGCTGGGACTACTCCTACCGCAACGGCAGGGGCGGCGCGATGGCGGCCGCGGGCGGGCTGCTGTTCCTGGCCCCCCTGCTCCTGCTCCTGTTTCGGCGCAAGTACCCGAGGTGGTGGTTCGACTGGAACCTGGAGTTGCTGCGCTTCACCAACCGGGGGGGCGTCTACCTGGCGCTGATGGACGACCGCTACCCACGCGGCCTGTTCGATTTCGTCGCCGGGGTGTTCCGGTGGCACAACCGCGTCGTCGGGTACGCGCTCATCCTGGTCACCGACGAGTACCCGCCCTTCCGCCTCGGCCCCTGACCGCATCGGCGCCGGCCCTCGGTCAGCCACCTGTCCTAGGACCACGGCAGCCTGGTACAAGCCATGCGCCCAGCGTCGGCCTGGTGCCGCTTCCGGCAGTGTGGCATGGTCGCGCGAGTGCCGCGCGCTGCGGCACTGTGCGCAATTGGTCGCCTGGTCGCAACCGCAGTGCCGCACTGCGGCATGGTCGCCTCCGCTCGGGTGGTCGCCTTCCGCGCCGCGCCGCAGTTGCCGCAGTGGTCGCATGGTCGCCCGGCACGACCGCGGCACAGGGCCGCATGGTCGCCTCCGACACCGCGGCTGACACTTATCGGTGGTTTGTGAAAGCGCCGGGATAAACCGGTCCGGAGGAGGAGATGGAAGAGCTCTGCGTCGAAGGGCTAGCGACCCACGACGACCCCGAGCCATGCGTCGACGACCCGCGAGGGCGTGGCGAAGCGTTGGTAGGGGCACGTGCAGGCCGGGATATTGAGCCACGAAATCCGAGGTTCGGGGTGCCCACGCTCTACAAACGGCGGAAGGCAATACCACTGGCGGCGTTTTCGCGAGCCGTCGGGGGGCCCCGCGTGGTCAGAGAACCAGGGCATGTACGGAACCTCCGGGCGCGAGAACCGGGAGATCCCATGCTCGCCCACTCGGTTGATCACCGGGTGGGCCGCCCAGGGAACGCTGAGGCGGTAAGCCTGGGATGAACGAGGGTGGGAAGTCGGATCGCTGCGTAGTACCTGCGAACCCGCCGAACAAGGCCACGGCTGCGGAGGTGGGGGAGGGAAGGTGGCGAGCCAAGGGGAACACGGTCAGCAAAACGCGTCCCGGACACAGCGCCGGAGCTGACGCGTCCAGTGCGCTGGATCGTGTGCGGCAAGTGGCACGACGGGATAAGGAAGCGCGGTTCACGGCGTTGCTGCACCATGTCAGCCTGGGACGGCTCCGGGCGGCCTACTGGGCGATTCGCCGGCAGGCCGCGCCCGGGGTGGACGGGGTGACGTGGGCCGAGTACGGGCAAGGGCTGGAGGCCAACCTTCTGAACTTGCACGGGCGGGTGCAGTCGGGGCGCTACCGGGCCAAACCAAGTAGGCGGGCGTACATCCCGAAGGCGGACG
>DASRRF010000728.1:0-1755 GCA_035695905.1 Micromonosporaceae bacterium
GCCGGAGGCCCAGAAGCTCATGCTCGGCGAGACCGGGGTCTACTCGACGATCAACGTGAAGGCGGCGCCGGGGGTCTCCCCCGAGGCGTTGCGCGACCGGATCGCCGCCGAGCTGGGCGACGGGTACGTGGTGAAGACCGGTGCCCAGGCCGCCGCCGACCAGAGCGCCGGGCTCAAGACGTTCCTCGGCTTCTTCAACAAGATCCTGCTCGGCTTCGCCGGGGTGGCCCTGTTTGTCGGGATCTTCCTGATCGTGAACACGTTCTCGATCATCGTGGCCCAGCGCACCCGCGAGCTGGCCCTGATGCGCGCGCTCGGCGCCAGCCGACGGCAGATGATCGGGTCCGTGCTGCTGGAGGCACTGGTCATCGGCTTCCTCGCGTCGATCGTCGGGCTCGGTGCCGGGATCGGGATCGGCGCGCTGTTCGCCAAGGTCTTCGCCGGGCTGGGCGGCGGCGGGCTGGAGGTGGCCGGGCTGGCCGTACCGCCGGCCGCGATCATCAGCGCGTTCTCGGTCGGCATCCTGGTGACCCTTGTTGCCGCGGTGGTACCGGCGCTGCGCGCCTCGCGCATCCCGCCGATGGCCGCGCTGCAGGAGGCGGCCACCCCGGACCGGCCGCTGACGAAGATCACGGTCACCGGCGGGATCGTGTTCACCATCGGCGCGATCCTGCTCGGGATCGGGCTGCGCGGGGCCGGCGACGCGACGCTGTGGACGATTCTCGGCGGCGTACTCGTGTCGTTCATCGGCGTGGCCCTGCTCACGCCGTTGGTCGCCCGCCCGGTGTCCAGCCTGGTCGGCCGGCTCTTCGCCTGGTCCGTACCCGGCAAGCTGGGCCGGCTGAACTCCGGGCGCAACCCGCGCCGGACCGCCATCACCGCGGCCGCGCTGATGGTCGGCATCGCGCTGATCACCGGCGTGACCACCGTACTCAGCTCGATCACCACCACGTTCACGCAGATCGTCAACGACCAGTTCCAGGCCGACCTGATCATCTCCGGTGACCAGGACTCGCCGCGGCCGCCGTCGTTCGACGCCGCGGTGCTGACCCAGGCCGCCGCGGTACCGGGTGTGGACAAGGTGGCCGGACTCTACGTCGATGTGGCGGCCACCGACGGTGGCACCAAGAAGGCCTTCATCCAGGCGGTCGACAGCCTGCCCGCGCTGCGCGAGATCGCCGCGATGAAGCCGACCGCGGGCAGCCTGGACGGGCTGGGCGCGGACCAGATCGTGATCGACGAGGACACCGCCAAGGAGCGCCACCTGGCCGTCGGGCAGCAGCTGACCATGCAGTTCTCCCGGGGTACGCCGCACGAGCTCACGGTCAGCGGGATCTACGCGAAGAACGACATGCTCGGCCGCTGGCTGGTGTCCGGGGCGAACGCCAAGGACTTCGGCGTCCCGCAGCCCTACCAGGCCTTCATCAAGCTGGCCGCGGGCGCCAACGCGGCGGACGTCCGGGCCGGCGTGGCGAACCTGCTGGCCGACAGTCCGGAGGTCAGCGTCGGGGACCGTACGGACTACGTCAAGCAGCAGACCAAAGACCTGGACACCATACTCCTGATGATCCAGATCCTGCTGGCGCTGGCCATTCTGATCGCCGTACTCGGCATCATCAACACGCTGGCGCTATCTGTGCTGGAGCGGACCAGGGAGCTGGGCCTGCTCCGGGCCATCGGTCTGAAGCGGGGCCAGACGATGCGGATGGTGACCGTGGAGGCCGTGGTGATCTCGGTCTTCGGCGCGCTGCTCGG
>DASRRF010000729.1:0-3314 GCA_035695905.1 Micromonosporaceae bacterium
TTGAGGTGAACGCCCGAACCGGCCCGGATGGAGGTCTCGACTTCACCGGTCCGTACGTCCACGGCCGGGCCGGTGACCGCTTCCTCTACCTGTCATGGGGGACTGTGGACGGTGCCGGAACGTTCGAGATGTTCCGGCGCGCGAAGATTCGCTTCGCCGACATCGACGCCGGACTAATGCGCGACTCGATGGCCGGCGGAACCGTACTCGTCGGGCGGCTGGCACTGACCGACCGGTCGGGCCATCCGCTGTGCGCCCGCGTCCGTCCAGAGTGGATCGACTGGCGGCTGGCGACTGCCGGCGCCGGCTGACGGTTCAGGCAATCCGCCCGACGATCGCGTCGAGAAGCTCAGCATGTCCCGGCGGAGCCGCGATTTCCAGCGACAACTCGCCACCCGTGGCGGTCAGCGTGAAGGTGAAGAACGAACAGCATTGCGTCTCGCGTACGGCCAGGTCGGCCGCGTGCGCCGCAACCTGAGCGTCGGGCGCCAACGCCAGCCGTACCCGGGATGGGTCGACCCGCTCCACCGCGCGTACCGACGACGCGAACAGCGCGTCGAACTCCGCCACCCGCAACGGCCGCTCGACCACCGGCAACGTACACGCGTCAGGAATCTTGTCCACCCGCCGACAATAGCTCGGTACCGGCGGCGGCCCCCCGCCGTGTGGTCGGGGGGCCGCCGGGTCCAGTGGGTCAGTGCTGCCCGCGGGCCCGCTTCGGGAGCAGGAACCCGAGTACGAAGGCGATCCCGGTCAGCACCAGAGCGAGCGCGGTGACCCGCTGCACCGCGTCGAGGGAGTCGCGCTTGCGGGTGTCGAGGCTGGCGGCGGCGATCGCGGTGCCGGTGGCCGGGGTGGCCAGCTGGCCGGCGTAGACACAACTGGCCGGCGCCGCGTCGGGATCCGTACCCTTCTCGCGGTCGCTGACGCAGGCCCGTACCGCATCGATCAGTTGGTTCTGGTTCCGCACCGGCACGCCGGCACCGCTGAGCTCGACGCGCAGCGCCGGGGCCGCCGAGGTGTCGAAGTTGTGCTGCGCCTGGGTCCCGATCGCGCCGAAGAAGATCGTACCGATCACCGCGACGCCGAGGGTGGCACCCAGCTGCTGCAGCGACTCCAGGATCCCGGATGCCGAACCGACCTCGTGGTCCTCGACGCCGGCCATGATGATGTCGAAGAGCGGTACGAAGATCATGCCCATGCCGACCCCGAACACCGCGAGCGGCGCGGCCAGGTCCCACCCGCCGATACCGGTGCCGTACCGCTCGAAGACCAGGTAGAGGCCGCCGGTGCCGATCGCCATCAGGGTGAGCCCGATGTGCAGGATGGTCCGGCCGAGCTTGGCCATCATCGCCCCGCCGAAGCCGGAGCCGAGGAACGCGCCGACCGCCCAGGCGGACATGGTCAGGCTGGCCCGCACCGGCGTGTATCCGAGGCCGAGCTGCAGGAACAGGCCGACGGTGAGCGAGATGCCGACGATCGCGCCGAAGAACACGATGACGAAGACCACGCCGGAGGTGTACGACCGCTGGCGGAACACGCTCAGCTCGACCAGCGGGGTGCCACCGGAGCGCCGCCGGCGGATCTGGTACGCCGCGAACACCGCCAGCACGAGGATCGACGCGGCGAGCATGCCCACCGACCACGCCGGCCAGCCCAGCTCGCGACCCTGCACGAGCGGGTAGACCAGCAGCATCATGCCCACGCCGCCGAGCACCGCGCCGCGCAGGTCCAGCCGCGCCGCGCGTACGGTCGCCCGCGCCGGTAGCGCACGGTAGCCGGCGATCAGCGCGAACGCGCCGACCGGCAGGTTGATCGCGAAGATCATGCGCCATCCGGTACCGGCAACGTCGGCGTCGATCAGCATGCCGGCCACCACCGGGCCGATGATCGTGGACAACCCGATGACCGGGCCGAACGCCGCGAACGCCTTGCCCATCTCCTGCGGCGGGAACAGGTCCCGGACCAGCCCGAAGCTCTGCGGGATCATCACCGCGCCGAAGAGGCCCTGGATGACCCGGGCAGCGATCAGCGTCTCCGGCGAGACCGCGGCGGCGCAGGCCAGCGACGCCAGCACGAACCCGACGACGCCGATCAGCAGCATCCGCTTGCGGCCGAACATGTCGCCCAGCCGCCCGCCGGTCAGCAGGCCGACCGCCAGCGCGAGGGTGTAACCGGCCGCGATCCACTGCAGGTTCGCGTACGTCCCGCCGAGCTCCTGGCGGATCGATGGCGCGGCCACGTTCACCACGGTGGAGTCCAGCAAATTCATGATCATAGCCGCGAGTACGGCGAACAGCCCCAACCAGCGCCGCGGTGCGGTCTCGGCGGGTGCGGCAGCCAGTTCCAGATCCCTCGTCAGCTCCAGCGTCGCGGTCATCTGAACCTCCCAGGTCAGCGGTTCCTTGCACTGCCGGAACGAATCGTTCCGTTCTAAAATAGCAGAGCGGAACCATCTGTTCCAGTACCCAGGGCATCTTTCCCGGCGGCTCCCGCGAATCGTGATCGCCGGTTGGCCAATGGTGCCGAGCATCGACGGCGTGCCATGCTGAGCTGTTGAGGCAGCCGCCACCCCCGGCCGGCACACGTTTCAGGAAGTCGCGGCATTCGGGGCGGCGCGCGGCCGCTACGTCCTGGAAGTTGCGTCACTTGAGCCGGCGGGGAGGCTGGCATGCTTGCGGTTGTCGGAGGGGTACTGCTCGGACTGCTGGGCGTCGTTATCGGTTGGGCGATGTTCGGCGGCGTACGCGTGGTCAACCAGGTGGAGCGGGGCATCGTGTTCCGCTTCGGCAAGGCACGTAGGCGGCTGCGCGAGCCCGGGCTGGCCATCCTCATCCCGCTCGTCGACCGGCTGAAGAAGGTCAACATCCAGATCGTGACCATGCCGGTACCGGCTCAGGACGGCATCACCCGGGACAACGTCACGGTCCGGGTCGACGCGGTGGTCTACTTCCGGGTCGAGGACCCGTACAAGGCGGCCATCGAAGTACAGAACTACATCTTCGCGGTCGAGCAGGTCGCGCAGACCTCGCTGCGCTCCATCATCGGCAAGAGCGAGCTGGATGACCTGCTGTCCAACCGCGAGCAGCTGCACCGCGGCCTGGAGCTGCTCATCGACAGCCCGGCGCTCGGCTGGGGCATCCACATCGACCGGGTGGAAATCAAGGACGTCCAGCTGCCCGAGGCGATGAAGCGGTCGATGTCCCGCCAGGCGGAGGCGGAACGCGAGCGCCGCGCCCGGGTGATCGTCGCCGATGGTGAGTTCCAGGCGGCACAGAAGCTCGCCGACGCCTCACTAATCATGGCGAAGACCC
>DASRRF010000730.1:0-3081 GCA_035695905.1 Micromonosporaceae bacterium
ACTGCGTGCTCCGTTCTGCCCGGATGCCGGCCCCGGACCGGGGTTGCCCGCTACCGGCCCGTTCGGCGAGGGCGCGTACTTCACGAACGCCCACACCCCGGTGCCGCAGCACAGCACGAGCACCAGTCCCAGGACCAGGCTCAGCCTCAGCACGATCGATCGCCGCGGCGCCGCGGGTGGTTGCGGCAGCTGCGGCGGGTACGCCCCGGGCCACGGATGTGGATATTGCGGGTACGGCGGAAGCGGCGGGCTCCCGGCCGGCGGGGACTGAGGACTCGGCGGTACCCAGACCGCCGGCGGACCAGCTTCTGAGCCCGGCGCAGCGGAACGCCCCGACGGACCAGCTTCTGAGCCCGGCGCAGCGGACGGCCCCGACGGACCCGGTTCTGAGCCCGGCGCACCCAATGCCCCTGGCGGACCCAGCGGCCCGGCCGCAGCCGGTGGCCAGACTGGTCCAGGTAGACCGGATGCTGAGCCCACGCCGGGCTGCACCGGCCCGCCAGGCGGTATCCACGTCGGTTGCTCGGCAGCCTCCCCGTGCGTCACGCGCCGGACGGTAGCCGGCCAGAGCAAGCCCGCGCGATCAGCCGAACGGTCCGTGCACCGGGTCTACCCCCCTGCCGGCCGACGGCCAGGGCCACCGCTGCCGAACCGGGATCCAGCCCCGCCGCCCGAACATAGACGTTGGCCTATCTACTTGAAATTCGTGGCCGCCCAGTGGAGTAGATAGGCCAGCGTCGTTGCGGCACGCCCACCCCGTTGTCCACAGGCTTCCGAGTTATCCACATGTTGATCTTAGTTATCTACCGCCGCCATGGCCTTGGCGTAACGCTGCGCGGGTGAATCGTCGACTCAACAAGCTTGTCGAGCAGGGCGGCGGGATCCTGCTCAGGGCCGATGCCGTGAACGAGGTCGCGCACTACGTCCTCGATCACGCATTGAGCTCCGGCCAACTGCTCAGGGTCCTCCCGCGCACCTACCTGACGCGCAGCGGACTCACCGATCCGGACGTGATTCTGCGAGCGGCGGTCAGGTACGCAGGTGTGCCGGTAGCCGCCAGCCACCTGACCGCCCTCAAACTTTGGCAGCTCCCGGTGCCGGATCAGGTCGGCGTACACCTGATGACCGGCGAAACGCGACACCTGCGAGCCGCCCCCGGCGTGTTGGTACACCGACGGGTGGGATTCGTACCCGAAGCACCCGCCGTCCTGATACGCCGCGGGATCCCAACAACTCGCCTCGAAACCTCCATTGTGGATAGCTGGCCGTTGCTCGATCACGATGCGAAACGGGCGCCGGCGCTTCTCGCGGTGGCGCAGCGCATGACCACCCCACAACGGCTCCGGTCAGCGCTCGACGAGGCGCCACGGTTGGCGGGCCGACGCCAACTGGTACAGCTGATCGACAAACTTGCGGCCGGCTGTCACAGCGAGCTGGAGATCTGGGGGTACGACCACGTCTTTCATACCGACGCAATGCCGGCGTTCGCCTGGCAACACCCGGTGGTCCTCGACGGACGTACGGTCTACCTGGATGTCTTCGAGCCGCGAACCCGGGTGAACTTCGAACTCGACGGGTCCAAGTACCACGCCAGTTTGGTTGATCGTGAACGAGATCTGCGCCGGGACGCCAAGCTGGCGGCAATGGGCATCATGGTCGTGCGATTCACCCATCACCGTCTTGTGCACCAATACGACCAAGTCCGCAAAGAGGTCCTCGCCATCGTCGCGAGCAGAGTCCGGTGATAGACGTTGGCCTATCCACGGGAAAACCGGCCCCCCGAAAGTGGGTGGATAGGCCAACGTCTATGGAGGAGCGGGGCGGGACGGGGCAGGAGCGGGACGGGGCGGGGCGGGGCAGGAGCGGGACGGGGCGGGGGAGGGGCGGGGCAGGAGCGGGGCGGGGCAGGAGTCGCGGCCCGAGTGGGATGGGGCGGGCCGGCTACTTCTTGGAGCGCAGGGCGCGGGCGAAGAACGCCAGATTCGCCGGGCGCTCGGCGAGCCGCCGCATCAGGTACGCGTACCACTGGGTGCCGTACGGCACATAGACGCGCATCGTGTACCCGGCGGCGGCCAGCCGGCTCTGTTCCGCCGGGCGTACCCCGTACAGCATCTGGAACTCGAACTCCGAGGGCGAGCGGTCGAACCACTTCGCTCGGTCCTCGCCGATCGCCACCAGGCGCGGGTCATGCGTGGCGAGCATCGGGTACCCCTTGCCCGACATCAGGATGTTCATGCAGCGCACGTACGACTTGTCGACCTCCAGCGCAGACTGGAACGCAACCGACTCGGGTTCGGAGTACGCACCCTTGCACAGCCGTACCCGCGAACCCTGCAGTGCCAGCTCCCGGCAGTCTGCCTCGGCCCGGCGCAGGTACGCCTGCAGCACCGCGCCCGTGGTCGGGAAGTCCTTGCGCAACCGGGCGAGGATGTCCAGCGTCGAGTCGGTGGTGGTGTGATCCTCCATGTCCAGGGTGACCGTGGTGCCGGCCTCGGTCGCCGCCACGCAGACCGCTCTGGCGTGCTCGTACGCCATCTGCTCGTCGAATTTCTGGCCCAGCGCGGTGAGTTTGACGCTGACCTCGGCGGCCGGGGTGAGCGCCGCAGCGTGCAGCTCGGAGAGGAGTCGGACGTACTCGTCCCGGATGCGTACCGCGTCGGCCGGGGTGAGGCAGTCCTCGCCGAGATGGTCGAGGCTGACGGTGAGGCCGCTGTCGACGAGCGTACGGGTGGTGCGTAGCGCGTCGGCCGTGGTACTGCCGGCGACGAACCGGCGGACGACATCCCGGCTCAGCGGGGCCGTCTCGACGAGCCGCTCGACCCGGGGTGACCGGGCGGCGGCGAGGATCACCGATCGGAGCATGAGGGGAGCGTATCGCCCGGCAACGAGACCGGCGCGAGACCAGCCGCGCGCCCAGACCAAGACCGGAGCAAGACCCGGAGCAAGACCGGAGCAAGACCGGAGCAAGACCGGAGCAAGACCGACCGCCGGCCGGTTCGTCCGGCTTAGTCCCGATCAGCCGGGCTGTTGGCACACCCGGGACCACGGTGGGTGTCGCCTCTTCCACGTGCGGTTGACTAC
>DASRRF010000731.1:0-3474 GCA_035695905.1 Micromonosporaceae bacterium
CTGCACGCTGGTGCACGCCGCCTCCGGCGCGATCGAGTCCATCTTGATCTGCAGGTGCTCCGCGCCGCGGATGTCGATCCGCATCTCGTCACCGCGCGCGGCGATGATCTGCTCATTGAGCAGCCGGTAGCGGGCCTCGGCGGACAGCGTCTCCAGGACGGTGTGCGCCGGGGTCAGTGTGGGCAGGATGCCGATGAGCACCAGGCTCGCGTCGAGCTTGCCGGCCCGCTCCTCGGCCCGGCCGATGCTGTCGGTCAGGTCCCGCTCATAGTCGTCGAAGCCCTCTCCGGCGATCAGCCGGGGGCGGGCGTTGAGCTCCAGGTTGAACTGACCCAGCTCGGTCTGGAAGTTGGGATCGGCGAGGTTGGCCAGCACCTCGGCGTTGCGCATGGCCGGCTCGGCCTCGATGTCGACGAGGTTCAGCTCGATCTCCAGGCCGGTCGTCGGCCGATCCGTGTCGAAGTCGAAGTCACTGAGCATCAACGCGAAAACGTCCAGGCAGCGCCGCACCTTATGCCGGTACCGCACCAGATCGTCTCGGCTGAACGCGGTCGGCGACACGTCTTTGCCCATGGAGCCTCCGGCGCGTGGGGTGTGCGGTGAGTCTCCAGGTTAGGAGTGGCCGCATGTCAAGGCTAGGGACAAAGCGGACTCTCTGTAACCTTGCCGTCGCAGATGGTGCAGGCACTTTGCGGCCGTACTGCATAAACAACCGCAAAGTGCCTGAACGGTACGCGATCAGTCCTGCCGGATGGCCTCTGCTTCGATCTCAATGGTCACCTTGCGGCCGACGAGCACGCCGCCGGTCTCCAGGGCCACGTTCCACGTCATGCCGAAGTCCTCGCGGTCGATCTCCGTACGCGCGGTGAACCCGATCACCTCTTTGCCCCACGGGTTGATCGTGTGGCCCTCGAACTCCACCCGGAGCGGCACCTCGCGGGTCACGTTCTTGATCGTGAGGTCCCCGACCAGCGTGAACGACGTGTCATCGTGGTTGGTCTGGCGCTTGCTGGTGAACGTCAACACCGGGTGCGTCTCGACATCCAGGAAGTCCGCGCTGCGCAGGTGGGTATCGCGGTCCGGGGTACCCGTGGTGATCGTCGCGGCGTCCATGACCGCGGTGACCGACGAGGCGGTCGGGTCCTCGGCGACGGTGATCTCGCCGGAGACGCCGGTGAAGCTGCCGCGCACCTTGCTCACCATGAGGTGCCGGGCGAGGAAGCCGACGCGGGTGTGCTGCGGGTCAAGGACGAACCGGCCGGGTGCCGGGATGGCGGCGCCGTTCCACTCCCGGGTGGCGGCAGTTGTCGATGCGGTCATGCTGGTGATCCTCCAAGGTGCGATGATCAGCTAAGTGCCTGACATAGCAACTATACGCAAAGCAATATTCCTCGTGTCAACAGTTGATAGGATGTGAGCTGTGACCCAGGACCGGTTCGACGATCCGCGTATCACCGCGGCCGGGCTGTTCGCCGAGGCGTACGCCGGGCTGACCGCCCGCTTCGCCGCGCAGTTCGCCGAATACCGGCTCTCCACGGTCGAGTTCGAGGTGCTGCTCCGGCTGGCCCGGTCACCCGATCGGCAACTGCGGATGACCGACCTCGCCGCCCAGACCTCGCTGTCCACCAGCGGGGTCACCCGGGTCGTTGACCGGCTGGAGCGCGCCGGGCTGGTCTGCCGCCGGTCCTGCGACACCGACCGGCGCATCTCGTACACGGTCATCACCGATAGCGGGCTCACCCGGCTGGCCGAGGTGCTGCCCGGGCACCTGGATCTGGTCGAGCGCTGGTTCACCGGGTTGCTCACGCCACGCCAGTTGGAGGCCGCGCTCGGTGCGCTGCGTACGGTCCGGGATGCGGTACGGCCCGGCGCGACGGCCGGGGTACCGCAGCCGGCTACGGAGGGTCATCGGTGACCCACTTACGACCGGCAGAAATACCGGCAGAACCGGGTACGCCCGGCCGGGCATCTGCCATCTGATCTGGGCAAACGGGATGCCGGCCCGGGCTAGTGTCGCCGGTCGGGAGGCAACGCGGGGGGTTGCCGGCGCGGGCGGTTGAGGGGAGGACGGCGGTCGGAAGATCGCGGTCCGGGGGGCCCCGCCCGCGCCAGGCCCGCCCCCGTTCTGGCCGGCTCTGCTTAGCCGAGCTCTGCTTAGCCGAGCAGCTCCCGTTCGTGGGCGACCAGCGTGACCCCGCTCTGCCGGCACGCCTCGGCGAGATGGGCGCGGGCTGCCGGCCGGTCCGCCTCCGGCACGCTCGCCGCGAGACCGACCAGCGCCTCCACCAGGTCGCGGGCGTCGTACCGGCCGGCGCTCGCCGAGGCCGCGGTGGTGAACCACTCGGCCGCCAGCTCCTGGGCGCCGCGCCGCAGCGCCAGATGGCCCTCGATCGCGGCCACCGCGCCGTCCGGACCGCCCAGCTCGCGGAGCTCGTCGAGCACCTCGGTCGCCTCGGCGGCCCGGCCCGCCTGGGCCAGGGCCAGCCCGATGGTGCCCAGCAGGCGCCGCCGGTGGCCCGGATCACCCAGCTCGTCCAGCAGCGGCGCGGCCGCCCGGGCCACCCCGATCGCCTCGTCCCAGCGGCCGTCCAGCCGGGCCACCTCGGCCAGGTTCGCCCGGGCCAGTACCCGCAGCCGCAGCTCGCCACATTGGGCGGCGAGCCGGTCGACCGCGGCCAGCCGGCGGCGTGCGGCGGCCAGATCGGCGACCCGGATCTCGTGCCAGGTCAGGTTGTTCTGGGCCACCGCCATGTCGCGTACCCGATCCGTCCGGGTGGCCAGGGCGAGCGCCGCCTCGCCGTGCCGGCGGGCCTGGTCGTACCCGCCGCTGCCCATCCACAGCGCGCAGAGCAGGTTGCGCGCGGCCAGCTCGCCGACGATGTCGCCGAGCGCCTGGAACTCCGCCAGCGCCTGCTCGGCCCGCGGTAGCTCGGCCTGGCCGGCGCCGTGCTCCTGGCCGAGCTGAGCGACCCCCAGCTTCGCCCAGGCCCGGACCGCCGGATCGGTGCCGGCGGTGCGCGGGTCGTCCAGCAACCGGCGCAGCCAGTGCCGGCCCGGTACGTCCCGGCCGCGGAACCGCCACCAGCGCGGCAGGCCGGCGGCGAGTACGAGTGCGGTGTCCGGGTCGTGGTCCGCGGCGTCCGCCAGCGCCGCCCACACATCGCTGGCCAGGTAGTCCAGCCGGTTGATCGCCACCATCAGGTTCGCGCCGGCCAGCTCGGGGGCGGTACGGGCGGCGATCCGGGCCAGCACGACCGCGTGCTGGCGCCGGGCGGCGCCGAGCTCCCCGGCGTCCTCGGCCTGCTCGGTGGCGTACTGCCGGACCACGTCCAGCAGGCGGAAGCGGAACTGGTTGGTGCCGCGTACCGTCACCAGGCCGAGCCCGACCAGCCGCTCCAGTACCGCCCCCGGATCGCCCATACCGGCCAGCAGGTCCTCGGCGAGCTCGACGGACCACCGCCCGCGGAACACCGC
>DASRRF010000732.1:0-9930 GCA_035695905.1 Micromonosporaceae bacterium
AGCTGGCCCGGGCTGTGTGCGTACGCGGATGCCAGCGACGCGAGCCCGAAGACCACCAGGCCGGCGAGCAGCATCCGCTTGCGCCCCCACCGGTCACCCAGCACCCCGAAGGTGAACAGCAGGCCGGCGAAGACCAGTGTGTATGAGTTGATCGTCCACTCGAGCTGGGCCTGGGTTGCGCCGAGTCCATGCTCCGGGTCGGCCAGCGTCTTCAGCGCGACGTTCAGCACGGTGTTGTCGAGTACGACGACGAGCAAGCTGATGACGAGCACACCGAGGATGGCCCAGCGCCTCGGGTGCCCGGTGTTGTTGGGTAGTTCGGTTTGCGGGTTCACGCCGCGCCCCCCAGTTCTAATACGGGACTGTCTCGTAATGACCCGAGCCTAGGGTTCCCCCTAGTCGATACGGAACCGTTCCGTATCAAAATGTGGTTCGGATCACACCCTGGGCGGCACCGACACCGGCCGGGCCTGAGTATGTCTTCGGCAGGGTATGTCTCTGCGCCATAAATATGGCGCAGAGACATACCCTGCCGAAGTGGTGGTGGGCCGCGGGACGGCGGTGCCCCGCGATAGCGTCAGTCCGTGATCAAGAACGTGAACCTGGCCCTGCGGTTCCTGCTGGAGCTCTGTGCGCTGGCCGCACTCGCTTACTGGGGCTTCCGGGTGGGCCATGGGGCCGGCTTGAAGCTGCTGCTCGGGCTCGGCGCCCCGGCGCTCGCCGCGATCGGCTGGGGGATGTTCGTCGCGCCGCGGGCGAAGTACAAGTCCGCACCGGTACGGCTGATCGTCGAGCTCGCGCTGTTCGCCGCGGCGGTGGCCGGGCTGGCCGCGGCCGGTCAGGGCGGCCTGGCGATCGCGCTCGCCGTGGTCTACGCGGTCAACCGCACCGTGCTCGCGGTCGTCACGGACACACCGTTGGGCCCGTTCAGCTGACCAGCGCGGTCACTGCGGCGTCCACATCGGACTGTCGCGTGTAGACATGGAAGCTCGCGCGCACCCGGCCGGCCCGTACCGCCGCGCGGATCCCGGCCGCGGCGAGCTTCTCCGGTGCGCCCGGTACGGCCACGGTGACGATCGCGCTATCCGAGCCGGGTTGGCCGAGCCCGTCCAGGAACCGGTTCGCCAGGCCCACGTTGTGGTCGTGGATCGCCCGCACGCCAATCTTCTCGACGAGTTCGAGCGTGGGCACCGTCCCGACAAAGGAGAACCAGGCCGGCGAGATGTCGAACCGGCGGGCCGAGGGGGCCAGGACCATCGGCAGGCCGTAGTACGAGCCGTGCACGTCGTCGGCCGAGTACCACCCCGCCGCGAAGGGTGTCATCCGCTCGCGCACCCGCGGCGAAAGGTAGGCGAACGCCGAGCCGCGCGGCGACATCAGCCACTTGTACGCCGACACCGCGACCACATCGGCCGCGGCGGCGTTGAACGGCAGCCAGCCGCACGCCTGGGTGGCGTCCACAACCACCAGAGCCCCGGCGGTACGGGCGGCCGCGACGATCTCGTCGTACGGCGCCACCTCGCCGGTGGACGACTGGACCAGGCTGAACACCACCACGTCCGTACTAGAGTCCACAATGGACGGAAGCCCGGCGACCGCCCCGGTACGGACCTTCGCACCGCCGGAGGCGAGGAACGGGTAGAGCGCCGAGGAGAACTCGATGTCCGGCGCGACCACCCGGGTGCCGGCCGGCAGCGCGGCGGCGACCGTCGAGAGCACCTGGGAGACCGTACTGCCGACGGCGACATCCTCACCCGGTACGCCGATCAGCCGGGCGAACACGGCGCGGGCCAGCTCGGCGGCCTCGTTCCAGCGCTCCCACGACGTACGGCCGGCCCGCCAGTCGTCCAGCGCGCTCTGCAGCGCCTCCCAGCCGGGCCGGGGCGGCAGCCCGAAGCTGGCCGTGTTGAGGAAGCCGGGCTCCGGCTCCCATAGCTTCTGCGCCTGGGTCAGCTCCATCGTGGACACTCAGCCGACGGTCATCATGATCTCGTCGGAGACATCGAAGTTGGCGTACACATTCTGCACATCGTCGCAGTCCTCCAGTGCATCGATGAGCTTGAACACCTTGCGTGCCCCATCCTCGTCCAGCTCGACGGTGACCGAGGGCACGAACGACGACTCGGCCGACTCGTACTCGATGCCGGCCCGTTGCAACGAGGTACGGACCGCGATCAGGTCGCCCGGCTCGGACACCACCTCGAACGTCTCGCCCAGGTCGTTGCACTCCTCGGCGCCGGCGTCCAGCACCGCGCCGAGCACGTCGTCCTCCGATATCTCGGCCTTGGGCACCAGCACCACGCCCTTGCGGGAGAACAGGTAGGACACCGAGCCGGCGTCGGCCAGCGAGCCGCCGTTGCGGGTCAGCGCGGTGCGTACCTCGGTGGCCGCCCGGTTGCGGTTGTCCGTCAGGCACTCGATGAGGATCGCGACGCCGCTGGGTCCGTACCCCTCGTAATTGACGGTCTGCCAGTCGGCGGCGCCGGCCTCCTGCCCTGACCCGCGCTTGACCGCCCGGTCGATGTTGTCATTGGGTACGGAGTTCTTCTTCGCCTTCTGGATGGCGTCGAAGAGGGTCGGGTTTCCGGAGGGGTCGCCACCGCCGGTGCGCGCCGCCACCTCGATGTTCTTGATCAGGCGGGCGAACAGCTTGCCGCGCTTGGCATCGACGACGGCCTTCTTGTGCTTCGTCGTCGCCCACTTGGAGTGGCCGGACATCTCAGCCTCCGTGTTCGGCTCAGCCCGCGCCGCCTCGCGCGATCTCGACGAAAAGCCGGTGCACACGCAGGTCCCCGGTCAGCTCGGGGTGGAAGGCGGTCGCGAGCAGGTTTCCCTGGCGTACCGCGACAATCCTAGCGTTCCCGCCGGTCCGCCCCAGCACCTCGACCTCCGGGCCGACCCGCTCCACCCACGGCGCGCGGATGAAGACCGCGTGGAACGGCCCACCCGGTACGCCGTCCAGCGTCACCGGCGCCTCGAACGAGTCGACCTGCCGGCCGAACGCGTTGCGCCGCACGGTCATCTCGATGCCGCCGAAGGTCTGCTGATCGGGGCGGCCGTCCAGGATCTCGCCAGCCAGCATGATCATGCCGGCGCAGGACCCGTACGCCGGCATGCCCGCCTTGATCCGGGAACGGATCGGCTCCAGTACGCCGAAGTCGACCGCGAGCTTGCTCATCGTCGTCGACTCGCCGCCCGGGATGACCAGCGCGTCCACGTCGTCCAGCTCGGTCGGCCGGCGAACCAGCCGGGCCTGCGCGCCGCACTCCCCCAGCGCCCGCACATGCTCGCGCACGTCCCCCTGCAGGGCCAGCACCCCCACCACCAACGTCATGTCCAACTACCAGCCGCGGGTGGCCAGCCGCTCCGACTCCGGCAAGGTGGCAACGTTGATGCCGACCATCGCCTCGCCGAGCCCGCGGGACACCTTCGCGATCACCTCGGGGTCGTCGTAGAACGTCGTGGCCTGCACGATCGCCGCGGCCCGCTTCGCCGGGTCGCCGGACTTGAAGATCCCCGAGCCGACGAACACGCCCTCCGCGCCGAGCTGCATCATCATCGCCGCGTCCGCGGGGGTGGCGATGCCGCCCGCGGTGAACAGCACGACCGGCAGCTCCCCGCTCTCGGCGATCTCCTTGACCAGGTCGTACGGCGCGCGCAACTCTTTCGCCGCGGCGTACAGCTCGGTCGCGTCGAGCGCGCCCAACCGGCGGATGTCGGCCCGGATCGCCCGCATGTGCCGGGTCGCCTCGACCACGTTGCCGGTGCCGGCCTCACCCTTGGACCGGATCATCGCGGCGCCTTCGGAGATCCGCCGCAGCGCCTCGCCCAGGTTGGTCGCACCGCACACGAACGGCACCTGGAACGCCCACTTGTCGATGTGATGGGCCTCGTCGGCCGGAGTGAGCACCTCGGACTCGTCCACGTAGTCGACCCCGATCGCCTGCAGCACCTGGGCCTCGACGAAGTGGCCGATCCGGGCCTTGGCCATCACCGGGATGGATACCGCTGCGATGATCCCGTCGATCATGTCGGGGTCGCTCATCCGGGACACCCCGCCCTGGGCGCGGATGTCCGCGGGTACCCGCTCCAGCGCCATGACGGCGACCGCGCCGGAGTCCTCGGCGATCTTGGCCTGGTCCGCCGTGACCACATCCATGATCACGCCGCCCTTGAGCATCTCGGCCATCCCGCGCTTTACCCGAGGTGTGCCGGTCACTTGAGTACTGTCAGTCACCACTCGATTTTACGTTCCGGCACGGGGTCGGCCGACGGCCAATCGAGCCCCGGTGGCCTGGCAGCGAGCAAGAGGCGGGCTCAGGTGTCCAGGGTGGTGTCGTCCACGTCGAAGTAGGTCGGCGTGGGGTGCCGGCGGGTCAGCCCGAGCACCCGTACCAGCGGCCGCCGGCGTACCGCCAGGGCGTCCCGTACCACGTCGTTGTGCACCTGCCGGGCCAGCGCGACCCGGCGGCTGGCCACCACCACGCCCTCCTCCGGCCGCAGCGAGACCTTGCGCAGCAGGTGGGTCAGGTCGTTCTCGGCGGCCTCGCGCTCGTCCGGGCGGGCGTCCAGCGCGGCCCGGGCCGCGGCGTAGACATCCGGCGCCCCGCCGTCGGGGGGCAGCCGCTCCTCGGCCAGCACCGCGGCCGCGGCGGCCCGGCGTACCAGGTGGGCGTCGAGCGCCCGGGCGGCCGCCGCGGCCCGGGCGTGTAGCCGGTCGACCCGGCCCGCGGTCCAGGTGAGGTAGGTGGCGATGAGCACGATCGCGACGACCACGCCCACCACCCACCACATGCCGGGCATGGTAGCGGTCCCGAGGTCAGCGCACCTCCGGCGCCACGTCCAGCACGACCCCGTCGGTGGCCTCGATCGCGCTGGCGTAGACCTCCAGTACCCGGGCCGCGATCACCGGCCAGTCGTACGCCGTGACGACCTGGCTGGCGCGCGCGGCCAGGGCGGCCCGGCGCTCCGGATGGTCGAGCAGATCGCCAAGAGTACCGGCGAGCGCGGCCGCGTCGCCGGTCGGGAACAGCGCGCCGGCGGTACCCCCGTCGAGCACCCGGCGGAACGCGTCCAGATCGCTCGCCACCACCGGGGCACCGGCCGCCATCGCCTCGGTGAGGATCATGCCGAACGACTCCCCACCGGTGTTCGGCGCCACGTACAGGTCGACGCTGCGCAGCATGCGCGCCTTGTCCGGTTCGGTGACCCGGCCCAGGAAGACGATCCGGTCGGCCACCGCGGCCGGTACGCCGGCCATTATCTCCTGCGGGTCGCCCGGGCCGGCCACCAGCAGGCGCAGGCCGGGCCGGGCCGGTGCCAGCGCGGTGAACGCCCGCAGCAGGATCGCGAAGCCCTTGCGCGACTCGGTGAACCGGCCGAGAAAGCCCAGCGCGCCGCCCTCGCCCGGCCATCCAGGCAGCGCCTCGGCGTGGGCGAAGCGGGCCACCGACACCCCGTTCGGGATCTCCACGGCGCCGCCACCCAGGTGCTCCACCTGTACCTTGCGGGCCAGCGCGCTGACCGCGATACGCGCGGTGATCCGCTCCAGCACCAGCTGCAACACGCCCTGCGCGGCGGCCATCGCCCGGGACCGGGTCATCGCGGTGTGGAACGTGGCCACCACCGGGCCGCGGGCGGAGAGCACCGCCAGTAGCGAGATGCTCGGCGTCCCCGGCTCGTGTACGTGCAGTACGTCGAAGTTGCCGTGCTCCAGCCAGCGCCGGACCCGGGTCGCCGAGATCGGCCCGAAGGACAGCCGGGCCACCGAGCCGTTGTAGCGCACCGGCACCGTCCGGCCGGCCGGCACGACGAACGCCGGCAGCGGCGACTCGTCGTCGGCCGGGGCCAGCACACTGACCACGTGCCCCAATCCGATCAGCGTCTCGGCCAGGTCGTGTACGTGGCTCTGTACCCCGCCCGGTACGTCGAACGAGTACGGGCAGACGATGCCGATCCGCATCCCAGGGCCCCTCACGACAGCCAGAGACGTTGCAGCATATGCCAGTCCTGCGGGTGCGCGGCGATGCCGACCTGGAACTGGTCGGCGATCTGCTGGGTGACCGTGCGTACCCTCGTACTCAATGAGCCGCTGGACTCGGCCGGAAGCGTGAGTGGGCCATGGAGATAGCCACGCGGGGAGGCCGGCTCGTACCACATGTCCACGACGTAGAGCGGCGCGCCGGTACGCAGCGCGAGCACCGCCGGCCCGGCCGGCATCCGGGTCCGGCCACCGAAGAACTCCACCTCGATGCCGCGCGCGGACAGGTCCCGATCGGCCAGCAGGGGTACCACATGCGCCTTGCCGATCGCCTCCTCGAGCTCGTCCATCGCCGGCCGGTCACCGCCGGTCGCCGGGATGATGTTCATGCCGAGGCCGCGGCGAAAGGCGAGGAAACGTTCGTAGACCCCTTCCGGCCGCAGGCGCTCGGCGACCGTGGTGATCGGCCAGCCGCTCGCGGCCACCCAGGCGCCCGCGGCGTCCCAGTTGCCGCCGTGCGGCAGCGCCACGACCGCGCCCCGACCGGCCGCCACGTCCTCGCCGAGCAGCTCGCCGCGCTCCAGATGGAAGCCGCGCAGCAGCTGCGCCTTCGACTGGGACGGCAGCCGGAACGCCTCCAGCCAGTACCGCGCGTACGAACGCAGCGCGTCGCGCAGCAGGATGGCGAACTCGTCGTCGGGCAGCTCCGGGCCGACCACCCGGCGCAGGTTGCCGGCCAGCCGCTGGGTACCCGGGCCGTTGCGCCGTACCGCCAGGTCCGCACCGCGCCGGAACAGCGCCGACGCGACGGGCCTGGGCATGGCGCGCACCGCGGCCCAGCCCGCCGCGTACCCCAGCTCCACCCATCGACTGCTCATGTGCGTCGATCCTGACGGTAGACGTGCCCGATCCGTTGGGCCACTGTGATCACGGACAGCGCGGCCAGCAGCCACAGCGCCACCGGCAGCCCCCAGCCCACCCCGAAACCGGTGAGCAGCGCGCCGATGCCGAGGATGACCAGCCGCTCGAACCGCTCGATCAACCCGACGTTCGCGGTCAGGCCAAGCCCTTCGGCGCGCGCCTTGACGTACGATACGAGCTGGCCGGTGACCAGGCAGATCAACGCGGCGGCCAGGGTCGCCCGGTCCCCGGTGACCGCCAGCCAGTACGCCACCGCACCGAACGCGGCGCCGTCGGCGACCCGGTCCATCGTGGAGTCCAGCAGCGCGCCGAACCGGCTGGGGGTACCGCGCATCCGGGCCATCGACCCGTCCACCACGTCGGTGAGCGCGGACGTGGTCACCACGATCACCGCGGCGACCAGCCACCCCTGGGTGGCCAGGAACGCGCCGGCGAGCACACCCGCGGTCCCCACCAGCGTCACCGCGTCCGGCGAGACCCCGGCGCGGACCAGCCGGCGCGCCAGCGGGTCGAACGCCCGGGCCGCGCTCTCCTTGCCCAATACGCTGAAGATCTTCGCCATCGCGCTCTCACGATAGCGGTAGGCAACTGCGCGTCGGGGTTGTGCACGCGCTCCCAGCGGTGTGGGATCGGATGGGTGAGGTAGCTCACCGGATTTCAGGAGGCTGGCGGATGGCGCAGAAGAGCCAGGAGAAGGGGGTCACCGGCCCGGCGCCGGTGGTGGAAGAACCCGGCAGGGTACGCAACGTGGTGCTGGTCGGGCACTCGGGCGCCGGGAAGACGACGCTGGTGGAGGCGCTGCTGGCCGCCACGGCGACGATCAGCCGGGCCGGCTCGGTGACCGAGGGCACCACGGTCTGCGACCACGACTCCGCGGCCGTACGGCAGCAGCGCTCGGTGAGCCTGGCCTGCGCGCCCGTACTGCACGACGGGGTCAAGGTCAACCTGCTGGACACCCCGGGGTACGCGGACTTCGTCGGTGAGCTGCGGGCCGGCCTGCGGGCCGCCGACGCCGTACTCTTCGTGGTCTCCGCGGTGGACGGGATGGACGCCGCGACGGCGGCGCTGTGGGAGGAGTGTGCCGCGGTCGAGATGCCGCGGGCGGTGGCGATCACCCGCCTCGACCACCAGCGGGCCGACTTCGACGACACGCTGACCCACTGCCAGCGCACGTTCGGGGACAACGTTCTCCCGCTCTACCTGCCCATGCACGGCGACGACGGCCAGTCGGTGGTCGGCCTGATGGGGTTGATCACCCAGCGGGTCTTCGACTACTCCGGTGGGCACCCCGGCACGGTGCGCGATCCGGACCCCGAGCACCTACCGGCGATCGCCGGCGCGCGCAACGAGCTGATCGAGGGCGTGATCGCGGAGAGCGAGGACGAGTCCCTGATGGACCGGTACCTCGCCGGCGAGGACATCGAGGTCACCGTGCTCATCCACGACCTGGAGAAGGCCGTGGCCCGGGGGCATTTCTACCCGGTGGTACCGGTGTGCGCGGAGACCGGTGTCGGGCTCGACGCGTTGCTGGAGGTGCTGACCAGCGCCTTCCCCACCCCCGCCGAGCACCCGCTGCCCGCGGTCACCGGGGTGGACGGCACCCCGCGCGAGCCGTTGACCTGCGACCCCAACGGGCCGCTGGTCGCCGAGGTGGTCAAGACCACCATCGACTCGTACGTCGGCCGGGTATCGCTGGTCCGGGTCTTCTCCGGCACGCTGCGCCCGGAGTCCGTGGTACACATCTCCGGCCACGGCATGGAGGAGCGCGGGCATCCCGACCACGACTCGGACGAGCGGATCGCGCACCTCTACTCGCCGCTCGGCTCGGCGCTGCGCGAGGTGCCGTACTGCGTCGCGGGCGACATCTGCGCGATCACCAAGTCCGGCTCGGCCGAGACCGGCGACACACTGTCCACAAAGGACCATCCGTTGCTGATGGTGCCGTGGGAGATGCCCGAGCCGCTGCTGCCGGTGGCGATCGTGGCAAAGACGCGATCCGACGAGGACGCCCTCGCCAAGAACCTCGGCCGCCTGGTGGCCGGCGATCCGACGATGCGGCTGGAGCGCAACGCGGAGACCCGCCAGCTCGTACTCTGGTGCATGGGTGAAGCGCACGCCGATGTGGTACTCGACCGGCTGCGGTCCGGCGGTGTCGAGCTGGACACCGAACCGGTACGGGTGGCACTGCGGGAGACATTCCTCGCCCCGAGCAAGGGCCACGGCCGGCACGTGAAGCAGTCCGGCGGCCATGGGCAGTACGCGGTCTGCGACGTCGAGGTCGAACCGCTGCCGCGCGGCTCCGGCTTCGAGTTCGTCGACAAGATCGTCGGCGGTGTCGTGCCGCACAACTACATCCCGTCCGTCGAGAAGGGCGTACGCGCCCAGATGGAACGCGGGATCGTGGCCGGTTACCCGGTGGTCGACCTACGGGTGAAACTGTTCGACGGCAAGGCGCACAGCGTCGACTCGTCGGACGCGGCGTTCCAGACCGCCGGCTCGCTGGCCTTGAAGGACGCCGCCGACAAGGGCCAGGTCATGCTGCTGGAACCGGTCGACGAGGTGACGATCCGGGTACCGGACGCGTTCGTCGGCGCGGTGATGAGCGACCTGTCCAGCCGGCGCAGCCGGGTGCTGGGCACCGAGCCGGACGTCAACGGTACGGACAAGACGCTGGTCCGGGCCGAGGTGCCGGCCACCGAGCTGGTCCGGTACGCGGTCGAGCTGCGCGCGATGACTTCGGGTGCCGGTACGTTCACCCGCACCTTCGTCCGGCACGACCCGATGCCCAGCCACCTGGCCGACGAGGTGAAGAAGGAGCACGCGACTAGCCACTGACCAGCTGGACCACGCCGATTGCCCAGCAGCCCTTGCCGAGCGCGCTCACCTGGATACCACTGCGTCCCAACGTCCTTTGCATGGGACGAGCTTGTCAGTTCGAGGGCACTCGAACGCAAGCCAGTAACTCGGAGACGGTGACCAGGCGCAGGCCACGCGCCCGCAGTCCGGTGATCATTGAACCGAGCTGGCCC
>DASRRF010000733.1:0-1830 GCA_035695905.1 Micromonosporaceae bacterium
CGGGTCGGTGACCAGCTCGGCGACGACCGGGAAGAGATAGAGCAGGCCGAGCACGACCCCGATCGCCGCCGCGGAATCCCGTATGGCGGTGGCGGCGCCGAGGCTGAGCAGCGCGATCAGGGCGAGGTAGAGGACCGACCCGGCGGCGGCGCGCAGCACCGGCCCGTCGCCCAGGGACAGCAGCGGGTAGCCACGCGCCGGGGTGAAGCCGTGGCCGGGCAGGATGAGCCGCCCGGCCAGCAGGCAGGCGAGGACGGCGATGGTCCCGGCCGCCAGCATCACCCGGTGAGGATGGCTGCCTTGGCGGCCAGGACGGCAGGCCGGGTCGTGGCCGGGATGGTGTTCGGGAGCGGGATACGGTGCGTTGACACGGTGGTGCGGGCTGGTGGACGGTGGAGCCGCGGCACGCCCGGACTGCCGGGCGCTGGCGAGGAGGGAGGGGGGCCCATGCGCATCCTGGTCAGCAGCACGGGCGGCGTCGGCCATCTGCTTCCGCTTCTGCCCGTCGCGCGGGCGCTCGACCGGGCGGGTCACGCGGTGCGGATCGCCTGCCCGGAGTCGTTCACCGGCTTCGCGGGGCGGTACGGCCTGCCGGTCAGCGGGTTCGGTGAGCCGGATCCGGACGAGTTTGCCGCGGTCTGGGCCACGGTCCCGTTCGACGACACAGAGGAGGCGAACCGGATCGTGATCGGGCAGGTCTACGGCAGGCTCGACGCGACCGCCGCCCTGCCCGGTTTGGACGCGCTCACCGGCCAGTGGCGGCCGGATCTGCTGATGCGGGACACCAACGAGTACGGGGCCGCCCTCGTTGCCGAGCGGTACCGACTGCCCTGTGTGCGGGTCGGGTGCAGCCTGGCGGTGCTGGACACCGTCGCCGCGCCGGCGGCCGCGGATGGCCTGGCCGCGCTGCGCGCCGCGGAGGGCCTGGCGCCCGACCCCGACGGCAGCATGCTGCTGGCGGGCACCTACCTGACCCAGTTCCCGCACAGTCTGGAGGACCCGGCGTGTCCTGGGGATGGCGCCTGGCGGTTCCGCGACGTGGCGCCGGCCCGGGAGCCGCTGCCGGGCTGGTGGGCGGATGGCGACAGTCCGCTGGTGTACGTGTCGTTCGGCACGGTCGCCCCGTCGCAGGGCCTGTTCCCCAGCGTGTACGCGGCCGTGCTGGACTCCCTGGCCGAGCTGCCGGTACGGGTCCTGGTCACGGTCGGCGAGGCCGCCGACCCGGCCGCGCTCGGGCCGCTGCCGCCGCGCGTGCACGCCGAGCGGTTCGTACCGCAGGACCAGGTGCTCGGCGCGGCCACGGTGATGGTCACCCACGGCGGGTCCGGATCCGTGCTCGGCGCCCTGGCCGCCGGGATGCCGCTGGTCGTGCTGCCGCTGTTCGCCGACCAGCCACACAACGCCGCCCGGGTGGCGGCGGTCGGCGCCGGGATGACCATTGCCGGCGGACCGGCCGCAGCCGGGCGAATCGGGGCGGCGGTGGCCGCCGTGCTCGACAATCCGGCGTACCGGGCCGGCGCGCAACGTATCGCCGCTGAGATCGCGGCGCTACCGACCGCAGACCAGACGGCGGCCATGCTCACCGAGCTGGCCACCCCCGGGCCCGCCTGACCGGCACAGCCACCCCGTTCCGCCGTGGCGGTCTCCGCCAGTGTAAGAGGAAAACGCTCTGACCTGGAGCCCGAGGGGGCTCGAACCCCCGACCGCCGATTACGAGGACGCAGCAGGCCGGCAACCGAGGGTGAGCCCGACAAGCTGCCGCAGTTCAGGAAGGCCGAGCGGCGAGGTAGGACGGTTCGAGCAAGGGTAGAACGTTAGCCGTGACGTTAG
>DASRRF010000734.1:0-9011 GCA_035695905.1 Micromonosporaceae bacterium
GACCTCAACCTCGACGGCATGGCGTCGTACGCGGTGAACATGATGACCATCCAGGGCAATCTGCTCGGCCATCTCCCCCGCCTGACGCCGCTGGCCGAGCTGCCGAACAAGGCCTGGGACGGCGCCGTGCTTCCGGAGGGCTCGTACACCAAGGCCCTGATGACCCACAACTTCCAGGAGTTCATGCAGTACTGCGCGTACCTCGGGCAGGCGCTGATGAACATCAGCGGTGCGGCGCAGACGGTCGCCGACATCTTCTCCTCGACCGACGGCTGGTCGGCCGCGTCGCTGGACTCGGTCCGGTACGCGTTCGGCGACAAGAGCGTGCCGCGGCCATCGAACCTTCCACCGTGGGTCGACGGGAAAACCTGGTGGGACAAGTACTTCGAGGACATGCGTAACGGCGCTGCGGTGCCCGGCTCGCCGGATGTCTGGACCGGCCACGGCACGCACACGAACCCGGACGGCGGCACCACATCCACCGCCACCAACCAGAACGGCGTCACGAAGACCATCACCACGTTCAACATCCCGGGCGGCGGCGGTACGGTCACCACGATGGTGATGACCGGCCCGGACGGCAGGGAGATCAGCCGGACCAGCCAGCAGGTCACGTCGTACCTGTCCGGCGACAGCGTGGTCACCAAGACCACCACGTTCGACTCCGGCGGCCACGTCACCGGTTCGAAACAACAGGTCACGTCGTACGCGAACGGTGAGCCGACGTCGGTGGTCACGACCAACTACAACGCGGACGGCCACCAGACCACCAGTTCGGTCGAGGGTACGACCGCCGACGGCGACCAGGAGATCCGGAACACGTCGTACGACGCGGACGGTAACCCGACGGTCACCGAGGACATCAACGCCGGTCCGCAGACCGACGGCATCTCGGGTACGCCGGACTCGCCGACGATGGACGCCGTAGAGGACATCCAGCACATGTACTGAGAGGGTCAGCATGTCCGGTTACTGGGGGGCCGAGGCGTACTACTCCTCGGGCGGTCCGAACGGCGAGGGCACCCGTTACTTCCAGATGGATACGGATCCGAACTTCGAGTTCACCGACCGGCCCGGCGACGGAAACACCACGACCATCGAGCAGATCCACATGCAGGTGTTGAACCAGCACCCGGAATGGATCTCCGCGCTGGCCGACGAGTGGCAGAACGCCTACAACCTGCTGAGCAACATCCGGCAGCAGCTGCTCGACGAGAGCAACGTGCTCTACAACGAGCACTGGAAGGCGGCCGAGGCGCGCGACCTGTTCATGAAGAGCGGTCCCGGCTCCGCGCTGGCGTACCTGGACGAGTGGATGACCGCCGCGGACAACAACCGGGCCGCGCTGCGCGCGCTGGTGGACATCGTGATCCAGTCCCGCAGCGACATGAACCGGCTGTGGACGGACTACCAGAACGACGTTGAGGACGCGAAGACCGTCGACACCGGTACCAAGGTGAAGGTGGCGTTCCAGATCTGGCGCGGCTGGTTCTCCACCACGGACGCGATGCGGGAGGAGGCGACGAAGGCGGTTGAGGAGCAGCACAAGAAGTACAACCGGCTGGCGCAAAACCTCGCGTGGAACGTTGCCGAGCAGTACTTTGACACCTACGGGAAGATCAACTCCGGGTACGGGCCGCCGTTCGTACCGATGAACGCGGTGCTGAACGCGCCACACCCGCCGTACGTCCGGCCGCCGTCGCCGCCCGCGCTACCGACCGCCCCGCCGCCTCCGGTGCCACCGCCGGCCCCGGTGCCGCCCGCGTTGCCGGCGGATCCGCAGGGCATGCTTCGCGTGCTAGCGCCGCACCTGGCGCCACCACCGGTACCGGTCAACGTGCCCGCCCCGCCGGTCGCGGTCCCGCTCCCGGTCGCGGTCCCGGTCGCGGTGCTGCCGGCCGTGCCCGCCGGGGTCGCCCAGGTACCCGGCGTCGGTGCCAACTCGCCGGTTGGACTGTCCCGGTCGCTCGGCGCGACCGGCACCGCCGGACTACGTAGCGGGATTCTCCAGGCCAGGAGCGCGGCGAGCGTGTCCGCCGAGGTGCCCGGAGGCATGCGGGCGCCGATGCCGCCGATGGCCGGACGGACCCTGACCTCCCGCAAGCCGCCCGCGCCGGCCCGCAGCGAGCAGAGCACCGCACCGACACCGTCCGCCGAGACCGAGGAGCCGTTCGCCCGCGCGCCCGGTGGCACCGCGCCGCCGGTGCTGAACAGCCAGCGCCCCGGGCGGGCCCGGCCGGGAAGCAGGGAGGAGTTCGGTCCACCGGCACGCGGCACGGATCTGTCCGGCCCGCCGCTGGCCGGTCGCCCATCGGCCACACCGCCGGTGCTGACCAGCCCCGGCGCGACCGGTACGGCGGTCGAGCACGGTGCGGGCCCGCCGCCGTTGGGCCGCGGCCAGAGCGGTGGGCAGAGCGCGCCGGGCCGTACGCTGCCGCCGGCTCAACCGGGCGCACCGGGGCGCGGGAGGTCCGCGAAGCAGAAGGGTGGTCCGGCCACCCCGTCCGGCGCCGACTGGGTGGGCGCGGACGCCGCACTCGCCGACGCGTCCGCACCCGTACTCGACGCGCCTGAGCTGCCGCCGACCGGCACCGCGGTGTCCGGGCTGGAAGAGGTACCGAAGCACCTGCGTACCGGTCGGGCGGCGGCGGCTCGCGCGGCCCGGACCGGGTCCCCACGCGGCACCGTCTCGCCCGAGCTGGCCACCCGCCGGGTCACCCCGGCCGCCGCGAACGCCAAGCCGGCGGAGGGCGATCGGCTCGTCACCGACGAGGATGCGTTCACTGTGGACACTCCCGGCGGTGGCGTACTCGCCAAGCAGGCCGACGAACCGGCGCGGCGGGCCGAGCCACCGGCGGCGCTCAGCCAGTAACGCTCACCGGGTGGCCACCAACAAATCCTCGAGCTCGAGGGTACGCAGGTCGTCGCGGGACGGCCGGTGGCCCAGCGCGCGCAGCCGGCCGGACTGCGCCTTGCGCATGCCTTCCAGGAGCCGCCGGGCCTCCCGGGCGTTGCCGAAGTTCTGGTCGCGCTCGATCTGGTTGAACCACTCCAGCAGCGCATCATCCAGGCCGGGTCCGATCAGGTAGTCGTCGTTACGGGCGATCCGGTTGACGATCAGCAGCAGCTCGTCGGCCGAGTAGTTGGCGAACTCCAGGGTCTTCGCGAACCGTGATGCGAGACCGGAGTTGGCATCGAGGAAGTCCTTCATCTCCACGGTGTACCCCGCCACGATGACGGCGGCCCGGTCGCGATGGTCCTCCATCAGCTTCACCAGGGTGTCGATGGCCTCCTGGCCGAAGTCCGCGCTGGCCGTGCCTGAGCGCGACAACGTGTACGCCTCGTCGATGAACAGCACGCCGCCGAGCGCGTCCTCGAAGACCGAGGTGGTCTTCTCTGCGGTGTGCCCGATGTACTGCCCGACCAGGTCGCGCCGGGCGACCTCCTTGAACTTTCCGTTGGGTAGTACGCCCAACGCCTTGAGCAGCTGCCCGTACAGCCGGGCCACGGTGGTCTTCCCGGTCCCCGGCGCGCCGGTGAAGATGAGGTGGTGGCTGACCGCGCCCACGGCCAACCCGGCGCTGCGCCGCCACTCGTTGACCTGGATCTCGTCGATCAGCGCGCGTACCTCGGCCTTCACCCCGCGCAGCCCGATCATCGAGTCCAGCTCGGCGAGCAGCTTGTCGACCTTCTCCGTGTCCTGCTGGGTGGATGTCTCGATCGCGCTGATCCCCACCCGGGACTGGTGTGCGACGTCCTCCGCCTCGCGGATCGTCGCGGTCGCGCCGTCGTCGAGCTGGATGGCGGGTGTGGCGGTGTTCTCCACCCGGCAGCCCTCGACCAGACCGCCGCAGCCCCGGCCGAAGAAGATCCCCACGCCCTGGGTGTCGTGCACCCAGGTACCGGTGATCGTCGGCGAGCTCTGGTGGGCAACCGAGATGCCGGCGTCCGCGGTGACCGAGATGTCGCACCGCTCGATGGTGGGTCGCCCGGCCTGGTACACGTAGATGCCGCGGAACCCGCAGTGGGTGATCGTGGAGTTGCGGATCACCGGGTCGGCGCCGAGCCGGACAATGATCCCGTCGTCGGAGACGTCGCGAACCTCGCACCGGTCAACGGTTCCGCCGGCGTCCTCGATCACGAACCCGTACTGGCCCTGGATGACCTTCACGTCCGACGCCTCCAGCGAGGTGCCGTCGGTAACCTGCACGCCGGCCGCGAATCCCACGCTGATTTCGCACTTGTCCAGCCGGACCCGCCCGCCGGCCGCGGTCACCGCCGGGTAGTCACCGGCCTTGATGACCAGACCGCGTACGGTCACCTCGCCGCCGGTACAGGCGATCGCCGGTTTACCCGCCGACGACGCGTCCATGATGACGGTGCCCGGGTCGCCGGCGGCGACCAGGGTCAGCCGCCGGCCGGTGAGCTCGATGGCTTCGGCGTACGTGCCCGACTCGATGGAGATCTGCGCACCGTCGGTGGCGACCTCGACAGCGTCCCGGATCGTCGGGTACGCCCCGGCCCGTTGCGATGAGACCGTCAGTGTCCGCGCCATGGCTCCGCTCAGTCGACATCCGATGGGACCGCGCTGCCCACGAGGCTACCGGGTTCAGCGCATCGACGAGCGAGGCAGCGGTCAGCCGACCCGGCGGCGGGCCCGGCGGGCGGCGAGCTCGTCGGACAGGTCACCGGATGGCTCGCCATCGGCCGGCGCGGTCTCCGCGGCGTCATCGGCGGCCCGCTCGGCCGGCAGGTGCGACAGCGATCCCTGGATCTCCTTGAACGCCCCGCTGATCGCGATGCCGAACACGCCCTGCCCGCCCTGGAGCAGGTCGACGACCTCTTCCGGCGAGCGGCACTCGTACACCGTGGTGCCATCGGAAATCAGGGTGATCCCGGCAAGATCGTCCACGCCGTGGGCGCGCAGCGTATCGATGGCCTTGCGGATGTTCTGCAGCGAGACTCCGGCGTCCAGCAGTCGTTTGACGACCTTCAGTACGACGAGATCGCGGAACGAGTAGAGCCGCTGCGTACCGGAGCCGGACGCGTCCCGGACGCTCGGTACGACAAGGGTTGTACGCGCCCAGTAGTCCAGCTGCCGGTAGCTGATGCCGACCGCGTGGCACGCGGTGACCCCGCGGTAGCCAACCGCCCCATCGTCCGCGACGGCCGGCTCTTGCGGCTCCTGCATGCGACTACCTCCCCGCATCCAGTGACAACCCTATAGCGCACGTCGAGGGTTGGTGGGCAAGCTTCCCCGCGACACGCCGCGAACGGATGACCGGGCGCCACGCCGGGCCGCCGATCCGGACCTATCCCGCGAAGTCCTCCGGGCGTACCTGCTCCAGGAACTCCCGGAACTTCTCGACCTCATCCTCCTGCTCGTCCGGAATCACGATGCCGGCCTCGGTGAGCACCTGTTCGGCGCACCGGATCGGGGCACCGACCCGCAGCGCGAGGGCGATCGAGTCGCTCGGCCGGGCGGAGACCCGGACGTTCTCACCAATCAGCAGGTCGGCGTAGAACACGTTCTCCTTCAGCTCGACGATCTCCACCGCCTGCAGCGGTGCCTTGAGCGCGGTGAGGATGTCCCGCAGCAGGTCGTGGGTGAGCGGCCGGGCCGGCTTGACCCCCTGCTGCTCGTACGCGATCGCGGTGGCCTCCACGGCGCCGATCCAGATCGGCAGGTACCGCTCGCCATCGACCTCCTTGAGCAGCACGATCGGCTGGTTGCTGGGCAGCTCTACCCGAACCCCGACCACGCTCAGCTCGCGCACCGCTCCGCCTCCGAGTCGACTCCTGCCCTCTCCCTGCACGGTACACGGGCACAACGGGCCAGGCGCGGTCCGCGCCATCCTGTCGGAGTACTTCGTCAGCCCAGCGTGTCGCGCGGTCAGCCGAGCGTGTCGCGCAGCCCGGCGCGCACCAGCGCGGCGTGCAGCCGTTGGGAAAGCCCGGCCAGCTCGCGCACGGTCTCCGCGGCGCGGGCCCGGGCCGCCGGGTCGGACTGCCGGACCAGCGGCGCCACGAGCTGGGTGAACAGACCGATCTCGCGGTCCGCGGCGGCCCGGTACCCGCGCAGGTGCCGGGCTTGTACCCCGTATTCGGCGAGCTGGGCGGCGACGATCACCACGGCGAGCGCGTCGGCGTCGTACCGGCCGCCGGCCCGGGCCGCCAGCAACCCGTGCTGCTCCAGATCGCGCAGCCGCTCCTCGTCGACCCCGGCGCGCTCGGCGAGCTCGCGGCGGCTCAGCCGGACCTCCCCCGAGCCGTCCGGTGACACCTCGGCCGCCACCGCGAGCGGCGGCCCCTCGCGGGCCTCCAGGTGCTCCCGGATCACCCGCAGCGGCAGGTAGTGGTCCCGCTGGGCGGTCAGCACGAACCGCAGCCGGGACACGTCGGACCAGCTGTACTTGCGGTATCCCGCGGCGGTGCGCCGGGGCTCGACCAGGCCCTCCGCCTCCAAGAAGCGCAGCTTGGAGATGGTCGTGTCGGGAAACTCGGCGCGCAGGTGCGCCAGCACCTCACCGATGCTCATGAACGCCTGGCCACCATCGTCGGCGCGGGCCGCCGCAGCGCCGAAGGAACTCACGGCCGGCAGGCCCCGCCGGACAGCGTCACAGCCGGCCGACCTCCTCATCCGGCCGAGGCCCCGCGATGAACACCAGCCGGAACTTGCCGATCTGCACCTCGTCGCCGTTGCTGAGGGTGGCCGCTTCGACCCGCTCGCGGTTCACGTACGTCCCGTTCAGGCTGCCGACATCGCGTACCGCGAACGTCCCGCCGTCCCGGTGGAACTCCGCGTGCCGGCGGGAAACCGTTACGTCATCGAGGAAAATGTCGCTGTCCGGGTGCCGGCCGCTGGTGGTCACGTCGTGGTCGAGCAGGAAGCGGGCGCCGGCGTTCGGTCCACGCCGGACGACGAGCAGGGCCATCCCGGGCGGCAGCGACCCGGACATCCTGCTCGGCACCACATCGGCGTCCGGCCCCTCGAGCGCCTCGTCGAGGGCGCCGAGGTTCAACGTCGACGTCACATCGAGCGGAGGAAACTCGTCGTCGGGGCGCGTCATCGGACCACCTTACGTAATGGTGCAGCAGCCAGCCTTACGGTCGATTCGGCGAGCCTAGCCAGCCCCGAAATCAAGGGTCAACCGGACGCGCGGACGATAACCGGGCCGGCCGCGTGGGCGTACTCACTTCTCAGTCAGCTCGCGGTAACCGATCGCATCATGGAGATCGTCCAGCGTAGCCGGATCCGTCGGCTGGATCTCGACCAGCCAACCCTCACCGTACGGGTCGGAATTGATCAGCTCCGGGGTGTCGCCGAGCAGGTCGTTGCGGGTGACCACGGTCCCGCTGATCGGTGCGTAGATCTCCGAAACGCTCTTGGTGGACTCGACCTCGCCGAACGACTCCCCCGCCTTGACCTGTGTACCGATGTCCGGAAGTTGCACGTAGACGATGTCTCCGAGGGCGTCCTGCGCGAAGTCGGTGATGCCCACCCGGACCGGACCCGGGTCAGCCGGCGCAACCCACTCGTGCTCGGCCGTGTACCGAAGCCCTTCTGGAATCTCCACTACGCCCCCTTGCTAGTACTACGACACCGGCTCGGCGTACCGCAGCGTGCCCTGCTGGTGCAGGGCAGTGACGCGCACCTGCCCCGGCTCCCGCATGGTCACCGTACCGCCGTCCTTAGCCACCGACTCGACCACCCCGCCGGGGATGTTCAGCGCGGTGCGCATGGTCTGCGGATCACCGATGACCATCATCGTGTACGGCGCAGCCAGATGTTGGCCCCCGGTCAACAAGCCGTCCCCGTCGTCGACGAACGCGGTGGACGCGACCACGCGGACCGCCGTACCCCCGGTTCCGGTGATCTGCATGGCCTCGGCACCGGCGCCGCGCAGCTCCTCGACGGCGTCCAGGATGGCCTGCGCCTTGATCGGCCGGCCGTGCGGGCTGAACACGATCTCCAGCCCGGTGCCCACCGCGGGCAGCGTACCGGCCAGGATGCCCAGCTCATCCGCTCGGCGGCGGGCCTCGTCCAGGGCCGCCTGGCTGCCCTGCGCGCCGGAAGCCAGCCGCCGCTGGGTGTCCTGCAGGTTGTCGATCTCCTGGCGCAGCCGCTGCTCGCGAGCCTCCAGGTCGGACAGGATCCGGACCAGATCCTCGGGCCTGGCCGCGGACAGCTCCGCATCCGCCGACTTCGCCTTGAGCTGGACCACGAGCGCGAACCCGAGCAGGCCCAACAGCAACCCGATCACCGCACCGGCCGCGCTGAACCGGCGCGCCCGCGCCGCTCCCCCGACCGCCACCGCGGGCTCAACCACCGCGGGCTCAACCACCGCGTCTTCGATAGACGTTGGCCTATCCACCCCAGAATCCGGGTCGGATTTTGAAGTGGATAGGCCAACGTCTATGTCGGGCGGACCGGTCGGACCGGTCGGACCGGGCGGACCGGGCCGGCCGGGCTCCGCGGGTCGCGGCCGCTCGGGAAGCTCGGGCCAGCCGGTGCCGGTGTCGGTGTGCATCGACGTCACGCCCGGAAGAGATGCCGGCGGATGCCCGCGGCGTTGCCGAAGATCCGTACCCCGAGCACCACGACCACGCCGGTGGACAGCTGCCCGCCGACGCCGAGCTGGTCGCCGAGGTAGACGATCAGCCCGGCGACGAGCACGTTGGAGATGAACGAGATCACGAATTGCTTATCGTCGAAGATGCCGTCGAGCCGGGCGCGGATACCACCGAAGACCGCGTCCAGCGCGGCCACCACCGCGATCGGCAGGTACGGCTGCAGCGCCACGGGTACGGTCGGCTCCAGCAGTACCCCCAAAGCGATGCCGCCGATGAGCGCGAGCACGGCGATCATCAGGAACCTCCAGAAACGGTCGGACCAGCGGACGCGGACGGCGATGGCGCACCTTCGGGCCGGGCGTAGAGCAGTTGCGGATCAGTCGCCGCCGGCAGCGTCAGGTTGCCCTGCTTGCGTACCTGCAGGCTCATCCCGTACC
>DASRRF010000735.1:0-1828 GCA_035695905.1 Micromonosporaceae bacterium
CCTGCGCGTGTGGTACGGATCCGCGAACACCTGGCGGGTCGCTGTGTTCGGGCCGACCGGGGAGCGGGACATCTACCAGACGCCGGCGGGCATCCACGTGTGGGACTTCGAGCGCAACGCGGTCAACGAGACCGCCGGCGACCTGCCGATCCGGCTGCCGTCCGGCGCCGACCTGCTGCCGCCGACCATGGCCCGCCGGCTGCTCGGCGCCGCCCGGGACGCGCCGATGGTGGGCATCGCGTCCCGGCGGATCGCCGGCATCAGCGCGGCCGGGCTGCGGATGACGCCGGCCGATCCGGATACCACGGTCGGTTCGGTGAGCATCTGGGCCGACCCGCGCACCGGGCTGCCGCTGCAGGTGGAGGTGACCGCGCGGGGCGCGGACACCCCGGTGATTTCCACCCGGTTCATCGAGCTCGCGCAGACCGCACCCGATCCGGGTCTGCTCGCCCCGGTCATCCCCGATCAGGCCGGCTTCAGCGTGACCAGCGGACAGCGGGTACTCGACGCGCTCGGCACACTGTCCCCGGTGCCGTTGCCGCCGGTCGTCGCGAACCGGTCGCGCACGCCCGGAGTGTCCACTGTGGTCGGTGTGGGTAGCTACGGCGACGGGCTGTCCACGTTCGTCGTGGTATCGCTGCGCGGGCGCAACGGTGCCCGTACCTTCGAGAAGATCCGGGACTCCGGCGCCATACCGCTCGCGATGGCCGGCGGGCAGGCGTACCAGGCGGCCATCCCGTTGCTGTCCATGCTCGTCGTGCGCGCGGACGGCCCGCGGGGGCGGATCTACCTGCTGGCCGGCGCGGTCACCCCGGAGCTGCTCGCCCAGGCCGGCGCCGAGCTGCTGGCGCCGCGATGATCACCACTCACGCCCTGACCAAGCGGTACGGCGCGGTGCTCGCGGTGGATCAGGTCGATCTGGGGGTACGCGAGGGAGACCGCTACGGCCTGCTCGGACCGAACGGTTCCGGCAAGACCACGTTGCTGCGGCTGCTGCTCGGCCTCGTGTTCGCGACCAGCGGGCGGATCGAGATGATGGGCCACCCGGTGCCCAAGCAGCTGCGCGCGGTGCTTCCCGAGGTTGGCGGGCTGGTCGAGGGGCCGGCCGCGTACGGGCACCTGTCCGGGCGGGCGAACCTCGCGTTGCTCGACGCGGCCGGGCCGGGCGGCTCGTGGCGGACCCGGCGCGCCCGGATCGGCGAGGCGTTGGATCGGGTGGGGCTGGCCGGCATCGACGGCCGGCCGGTCAAGGCGTACTCGCTGGGCATGCGCCAGCGACTCGGGCTGGCCGTGGCGTTGCTGCGCACACCGCGGCTGCTCGTACTCGATGAGCCCACCAACGGGCTCGACCCGCAGGGCATCCGCGAGGTGCGCGATCTGCTGCACGAGCTGAACGCGGCCGGTACGACGCTGTTGCTGTCCAGCCACCAGCTCAATGAGGTCGAGCTGCTGTGTACCCGGGTCGGCGTGATGGACCGCGGCCGGCTGGTGTTGCAGCAGGAGCTGGCCGAGCTGCGCGCGCCGACCGGCCGGGTGGTGGTCCGTACCCCGGACGCGGATCGGGCCGCCGCGCTGCTCGACGGCCGGGTGGACACCCGGACCGGCGACGTTCTGCTGGTACGCCACGACGACCCGGCCGCGCTCAACGCCCAGCTGGTCACGGACGGGCTACGGGTAGCGGAAATCAGCCCCGAACGCCGATCACTGGAGGAGGTCGTGCTGGCGACCACGACGAGCGCGGACCGGGTGGACCTGTGATCCTCGTCGAGCTGCGCAAGCTCGTCCGCCGCCCGCGGACCTGGGTGAGCGTCGCACTGCTGTGTGGCCT
>DASRRF010000736.1:0-2667 GCA_035695905.1 Micromonosporaceae bacterium
AGCGGCGGCAACGCGACTACCTCGGCGTCCGCGACCCGGGTCAGGGCTCCGGCGGTACGCACCAACTCGGGCCGGCCGAGCAGCATGACCAGCACCGGACCGGTCAGCCGGGACAGCGTGAAGCTGAGCGCCTGCACGGTCTCCGGTGTCGCGTCGTGCAGGTCGTCCACGATGACGACCAGCGGCGCCTCGTTGGTCAGCGTGCTGAGCAGGTCCGCCACCGCACCCGGTACGGCCTCAACGTCGGTGTCGTCCCGATCCGGCGTACCGCTGGACCAGGCCCCGTTGCCGGCGGATCCGTTGCCCGGTGGCGCCGGCTCCGGGTACCCGAGCAGGGTGAGCAGCAGGTCAGCGGAGAGCGGCGGGGTGGTTGTCGAGCCGCCCGACCGGGCCACCCGCTGGGCCAGCCGGCGCAGCCGCTCCTCGACCACCGCGCGGGTCACCGCGGTGTTGCCCTCGGTGGGCAGGCCGATCGCGGTCCGGACCAGGTCGGCCAGCGGGGCGAACCGGCGCCGCTCGCCGTACGCGGCACAGTGTACGGAGAGCACCCGGGCGCCGGCGTGTGCGGCGAACCGCCCCGGGCCGGCGTCGTATCCGGCCGCGTGCCGCTCGAACTCGGCGGCGAACCGGGTCTTGCCGAGCCCGGCCTCCGCGGTGAGTACGAGTACCCGCGGCTCGTCCCGGTCAACGACCTCGACGAGCCGGCCGACCACCCGGCCCAGCTCGGCTTCCCGCCCCACGAACGGCGCCTCGTCGCCCAGCCCCGAACGGGTACCCGGCGCATCCCGCGGCCCGAGCAGCTCGTACGCCTCAACCGGCTCGCGCTTGCCCTTGAGCCGCAACGGGCGCAGCTGGCGCCAGGAGGCCACCCGCCGGGTCGCGCTGGCGGTCGGTGCGCCCGCGTACACCGCGCCGATCGCGGCCGCGTCGGCCAGCCGGGCCGCGGTGTTCACAGTGTCGCCGATGACCGTGTACTCCAGCGCCGCCTGGATGCCGGCGACCACCTCGCCGGTGTTCAGCCCGACCCGCAGGCCCAGCGGCGCGCCGCCACCCCGCTCGTCGTCGAGCACCCGGCGGACCGCTCGCTGCATGGCCAGCGCGGCGCGGACCGCCCGCTCGGCGTCGTCCTCGTGGGCCACCGGGGCGCCGAAGACCGCCATGATGCCGTCGCCGGTCAGCTTGTCGACATGCCCGCCGAACGTCTTGACCGCGCCGGCCAGCGCGGCCAGCACCCGGTCGGTGACCGCGCCGACCCGCTCCGGATCAAGATCCTCCGCCCAGGCGGTAAAGTCCGAAAGATCCCCGAAGAGTACGGTGACCACCCGCCGCTCGGCAGCGGGCAGCGTCGCGGCCGCGGGTAGCGCCGCCCCGCAGTGGTGGCAGAAGCGCGCTCCGGGAACCGCGACGGTGCCACAGACGGGACACGTCACGCTCGGTCCAACCCGGGTCCGGACGGCGAAGATTCCCGCTGAAGGTACGCCATTTGTGCCCGTACGGACCATTCCGCGGCTGGCCAGAGAGCCCGGTCGACATCGGCGTACACGACCACGACCACGTCCGCCGGGGACACCGCGCCCGCGGCCACCGCGGCCCGTACCTGATCGAGCCGGGCCCGCCGGTGCGCCAGGTAGAACCTCGCCGCGGCGGCGCAGTCGGCCAGCGGTGGACCGTGACCGGGCAGCACCGGGATCGGGCCGAGCCCGGCCAGCCGGGTCAGGCTGGCGAAGTACTCGCCGAGATCCCCGTCCGGCCAGGCGATCACCGTGGTGCCCCGGCCGAGGATCGTGTCCCCGGTGAGTACGGCCTGCCGGTTGACCAGGTAGCAGACCGAGTCGCTGGTGTGCCCGGGGGTGGGCAGCCGCTCGATCTCCAACGGGTACGGGGCATCGACCGAGGCGCCGGTCATGGCGAGGAACCTGGGCAGACCGTCAACGTGGTCCGGGTGACCGTGCGTGATCAGCACCGAGTCGACCCGGCCGGCTGCGTCGGCCACCGCGCGCAGATGCCGCTCGTCGGCCGGGCCGGGATCGACGACCAGCGAACCCGCGGCTCCCGGCGCGCGCAGCACCCAGGTGTTCGTACCATCGAGGGTCATTGGTCCTGGGTTGTCCGCGCGGACCAGGCTCGCCCAGGAGGGCGCCGTATCCAGCAACGCGGCCGCCGGCACGGCGACGTGCCCTGGCCCCCCTGACCCCGCCATGGCTGCGATGGTACGTGGGCGGACCCGGCTACGCGGAGACCTCGATGATCGCCTCGACCTCGACCGGTACGCCGCGGGGCAGCTCGGCGACGCCGACCGCGCTGCGGGCATGCCGGCCGCGCTCGCCGAGGACCGCCGCGAACAGCTCCGAGGCACCGTTGATCACCTCGGGCTGCCCGGTGAACCCGGGTGCCGACGCGACGAACCCGACGACCTTCACGACCTTGACCACCCGGGACAGCCCGACCAGCCCCTCGACGGCGGCGAGCACGTTCAGCGCGCACCGGGCGGCCAGCTGCTTCGCCTCCTCCGGGGTGACCTCGGCGCCGACCTTGCCGGTGGCCAGGAACTTCCCGTCCACGATCGGCACCTGGCCGGAGACGTACACGTGCGAACCGGTCTGTACGGCCGGGATGTAGGCCGCCTGGGGCGCGGCGACGTCGGGCAGCGTCAGTCCCAGCTCGGCC
>DASRRF010000737.1:0-6132 GCA_035695905.1 Micromonosporaceae bacterium
CGGGCCGCGTCCACGCCGGGGAGCACGTCGTACACCACCCGGCGGGCGGTCTCCGGGGTACCCACCGGCAGCAACCGGCCGGCCCGGATCGCCTCCCGGCTCTCCGGCCCGCCGTACCCGGCAACGTCGATCCGGCTGCGCAGCCAGTCTTTCGGGCGCCAGAGCAGCGGCCAGGTCAGCCCGATGGCCTGGACCCGGTGCGGCGGTACGGTCTGGGTACGGGTCTCCAGCAACCCGTGGCGCAGCCGGAGCCCGGCCGGGCCGATCGAGATCCGGAAGTGCCAGTCGTCGACCACCCGGCGGACCGGCGACTGCAGTACCCCGACGGTCGCGGTCAGCAGGCTCGCCACCCCGATGAATGTCCACGTTGGACTGAACGCGAACTGCACGACCACGATCAGCACACCGATCGGCACGAACCACACCTGCGGTGTCAGCAGCTGGCTCAGCAGGACGTCGGTGTTGTCAACCGCGTGCACCAACCGGTCCGCGGGCGGCGCGGGTTCGGCGGCGACAGCCTGGCGACCCGCGGCCAGCCGGAGCAGCCGGTCGCGCAGCGACACCGCTTGGTCCACCGGCAGGTAGGCCAGTGGCGCCTCGGACTTGCCGGCGCCGATCACCTCGAGCCGCAGCTCGGCCAGCCCGGTGGCCCGGGCGAGCACCGGCCGGACCACGTCCACCGCCTGTACCCGTTCCAGCGGGATCGCCCGGGTACGCCGCCACAGCAGGCCCTCGTAGATGCGCAGTTCGCGGCCGACCACGTGGTACCCGGTGAACCACCAGCTCACCACGGACAGCGCGATCACGCCGAGCACGACGACCACTACCACGCCAAGCCACCGGGTCGGGCCGAGTTGCGCGTACCCCTGCCAGGAGATCGCGGCGATCACCACGGCGACGAGCTTGGCGCTGCGCAGCAACGGGCTGAGCGGATGCAGCCGCCGGCGCGGTTCGTCGTTCGGCCCCGCCGCCAGCGTCATAGCCCCTCCGCCCGGTCCTCGCCCAACGCGGTGAGCCGGTCGCGCAGCCGGGACGCCTCGGCCGGTGCCAGTCCGGGTACCCGTGCGTCGCTGGCCGCGGCCGCGGTATGCAACTGCACCGTGGCGAGCGAGAACGCGCGCTCCAGCGGCCCGGCCGTGACGTCGACGAACTGCATCCGGGCGTACGGCACGATGGACAGCCGCCGTACCAGCCGGCCATGGCGTACCAGCAGATCGCTGCGGCGTTCGGCATACCCCCAGGCTTTGACGACCCGCGGGATGAGTGCGGCGCGGACGGCCACGACCACGACGGCGACCGCGCCGGCCAGCGCGGCGAGCGCCGCCAGCGGGTTGTCCAGGAAGACCCAGCCGAGCGCGCAGGCCCCGAGCACCGGCAGCAGCCCGGCGAACAACTGCAGCTCCTCGACCCAGATCAGGCGCCGGGAGACCGGGCGCCAGTCCACCGCCTCGGGCCACGGTTCGAGGGGACTGATCGCCGGCGGAACCGCGGGTTCACTCACGCTTACCAAGGGTAGGGGATCACGGCAGCGGCGCCACGTCCCGGAGGAAGCCGCGGGCGTCGAGGAAGTCGCCCAGCATCGCCCGGTGTTCGTCGCAGGCCACCCAGGTCTTGCGCCGCGCGGTGTCGTGCAGTGTCGGGTTGTTCCACGACAGCACCCACCGGGCCGGTTGCCGGCAGCCTTTGCGCGAGCAGATCAACGCGGGATCGTCGGCCACGCGGTGGAGTATCCCAGAGACAGAAAGAGCGCCGGGCGGCCACGGGGGAAGCCGCCCGGCGACGCAAGAATCGTACACACGGAGGGTCCACCGATGTCTACCCCGGCGGTGTGCCCTTTCGGACGATTTCGGCGACCTGATCGGCGTTGTTCTTGGCGGTAGCGGCGCGTCCGTCCCGAAACCGGCGCGCTCGGCCCGGCCGTTAGGCAAACGTGCGAGGCTTGGTACGTCGTAGGCGCAGCGAGTGCATGGAGGTTCGGTGGATCAGGCGCTGACCACGCCCGCACAGGACGCGACGCAACTGGAACGGGCGCTCTTCGAGGTCAAACGGGTCATCGTCGGTCAGGACCGGCTGATCGAGCGGATGTTCGTTGCGCTGCTGGCCCGCGGGCACTGCCTGCTGGAGGGCGTACCGGGGGTGGCCAAGACGCTGGCCGTCGAGACGCTGGCGACCGTCGTCGGCGGTACCTTCGCCCGGGTCCAGTTCACCCCGGACCTGCTCCCGGCAGACCTGGTGGGTACCCGGATCTACCGGCAGTCCAGCGAGAAGTTCGACGTCGAGCTCGGCCCGGTGTTCGTGAACTTCCTGCTCGCAGACGAGATCAACCGGGCGCCGGCGAAGGTGCAGTCCGCGTTGCTCGAGGTGATGGCCGAGCAGCAGGTCTCCATCGGCGGCGAGACGTACCAGGTGCCCGAGCCGTTCCTCACCATGGCCACCCAGAACCCGATCGAGCAGGAGGGCGTCTACCCGCTCCCGGAGGCACAGCGGGACCGGTTCCTGATGAAGATCCTCGTCGGGTACCCGACCGACGTGGAGGAACGGGAGATCGTCTACCGGATGGGTGTGTCACCGCCCGAGCCGTCCGCCGTGTTCACCCCGGACGAGCTGGTTGCGCTGCAGCGCAAGGCGGACGGCGTGTTCGTACACAACGCGCTGGTGGACTACGCGGTCCGGGTGGTGCTGGCCACCCGGGCACCGGGCGAGCACGGGCTGGGCGACGTGGCGCAGTTCATCCAGTACGGGGCCAGCCCCCGGGCATCGCTCGGCCTGATCCGGGCCACCCGCGCGCTGTCCCTGCTGCGCGGCCGGGACTACGCGCTGCCGCAGGACGTGCAGGACGTCGCGCCGGACATCCTGCGGCACCGGTTGGTGCTGTCCTACGACGCGCTCGCCGACGACGTGCCGGCAGACCACATCGTCGGGCGCGTGCTGGCGACCGTCCCGCTGCCCAGCGTCGCCCCACGACAAAGCGCCGGGGGTTCCCAACCAGCGGCGCCACCCGTACCGGGCGGGCTCGGCACGGCCTGGCCGAACCTGGGGCGCCCGGCATGACGCAGGCGGCGGCCCGGGCCGAGCCGGTCCTGGGCCGGCTGCAGCTGCTGGTCACCCGGAAGCTGGACGGCCTGCTGCAGGGCGACTATCTCGGGCTGCTGCCCGGTCCGGGCACCGAGCCGGGGGAGTCCCGCGAGTACCGGCCGGGCGACGACGTACGCCGGATGGACTGGCCGCTGACCGCGCGTACCACGGTGCCGCACGTACGCCAGACGGTGGCCGACCGCGAGCTGGAGACGTGGCTCGCCGTGGACCTGTCGGCCAGCCTGGACTTCGGTACCGCCCAGTGCCTCAAGCGCGATCTGGCGGTAGCGGCCGCCGCGGCGCTGGCCCACCTGACCGTGCGCGGCGGCAACCGGATCGGCGCGGTGGTCGGCACCGGGGAGGGGCACATCGTACGGCTGCCCGCCCGGCCCGGCCGCAAGGAGGCGCAGGGCCTGCTGAAGGCGATCGCCACCACACCGGTGCGGCCGGGCCGGGCGGACCTGGGCGCGTTGGTGGATCGGCTCAACCGGCCGCCCCGGCGCCGGGGACTGGCCGTGGTCATCTCCGACTTCCTGGCCGCACCGCAGTCCTGGGAGCGCCCGCTGCGCAAGCTGCGGGTACGCCATGACGTCCTGGCCATCGAGATCGTCGACCCGCGCGAGCTGGAGCTGCCGGATGTCGGCGTGATCAGCGTGGTGGACCCGGAGAGCGGTGCGATGCATGAGGTGCAGACCGCCGACCCCAAACTGCGCCAGCGGTACGCGGCCGCGGCCGCGGCCCAGCGGGGTGCCATCGCCGCCGCGTTGCGCGGAGCCGGGGCGGCCCACCTGAGGCTACGTACCGACTCGGACTGGCTGCTGGATATCGTGCGGTTCGTGGCGGCGCAGCGGCACGCCCGGACCCGGGGTACCACTAGATGACATACCCCACGAGAACGTTCCGCTTCGCTCCACGTTTCCGCGGGGCCCCGCTATGATCCGCTTCCTGCAACCCGTGTGGCTGCTCGCGATCCTGCCGGTGCTCGCGGTCGCGGCGGCGTACGTGTGGCGGCAATGGCGCCGGCGGGCCGACGCGATCCGGTTCACCAACGTGGAGCTGCTGCGTACCCTGGCGCCCAAGGGTCTTGGCTGGCGCCGGCACCTGGCCGCGGTGGCGCTGTTGCTCAGCATGCTCGTACTGGCCACCGCGATGGCCCGGCCCGCGGTGGACACCAAGGTCCCGCTGGAACGGGCCACGATCGTGCTGGCCATCGACGTCTCGCTGTCCATGCAGGCCACCGACGTCGCGCCGAGCCGGCTGGCGGCGGCGCAGGAGGCGGCCAAGAAGTTCGCCGCGGAGCTGCCCGCGACGTACAACCTCGGCCTGGTGTCGTTCGCCAAGGCGGCCAATGTCCTGGTGTCACCGACCAAGGATCGGTCCACTGTGGACAGTGCGATCGACGGGTTGCAGCTCGCCGAGGCGACCGCGACCGGCGAGGCGGTGTTCACCTCGCTGGACGCGATCCGGACGGTACCCGCGGATGGGGCGGCCGGCCCGCCACCGGCCCGGATCCTGCTGCTCTCGGACGGCTACCGGACGTACGGGAGGTCGATCGAGGAAGCGGCCGCGGCCGCGGCGGCGGTGAACGTGCCGGTGTCCACGATCGCGTTCGGCACCGACGAGGGCGTGGTCGACATCGGCGGCCAGACCCAGCGGGTACCGGTGGACCGGATGTCGCTGGCGAGCCTCGCCGAGTCGACGCACGGGTACTTCTACGAGGCGGCCTCCGCGACCGAGCTGCGCAAGGTGTACAGCGACATCGGCAGCTCGATCGGGCACCGTACCGCGCCGCGCGAGGTGACCCACTGGTACACCGGGGTGGGGTTGCTGCTCGCCCTCGCCGCGGCGGGGCTCAGTCTCTTGTGGACGTCACGGCTGCCGTAGGTCATCGGGTGACGAGTACGAACACCACGACGACCCACATCGCGGCCAGGGTGAAGCCCACGGGGGCGACGAATCGGCTCATCGACGGCTCCCTCGATGCTGCGGCGGTCGGATAGACGCACAGGTGCCGCGGCGGTTGAGCCGCGGCGGGGAGCGTGGCCGGGGTCAGATGATCAATCAGATCCGTTGACGGCCACGACTAGGAGGATCGCTATCTCGCACAGCGATCACCTCCTCGGGTCGTGGCCTGCCCGGGCAGATAGTACCCCGAGTTATCGGCTACCTGGGGGTAGCGCCTAGTCTTCATCGCGCAGAGCAGTTTCCAAAGGCAGCCGCGAGCGAAAGGTAAGCACCGTGGCCCGCACCGTGCTGGTGACCGGCGGCAACCGGGGGATCGGCCTGGCGATCGCGCAGGCGTTCGTGAAACAAGGGGATCGGGTGGCGGTGACCCACCGGGGCGGCGGCGCGCCGGCCGACCTGTTCGGGGTCACCTGCGACATCACCGACCTGGCCGCGGTGGACGCCGCGTACACGACGGTGGAGGCCGAGCTTGGCCCGGTCGAGGTGCTGGTGGCCAACGCCGGCATCACCGACGACCAGCTGCTGCTGCGGATGACCGAAGATCAGTTCACCCGGGTGATCGACACGAACCTGACCGGTGCCTGGCGGTGCGCCAAGCGGGCGTCCGCGAAGATGCTGCGCGCCCGGTGGGGGCGGATGGTCTTCATCTCCTCGGTGGTCGGGCTGTTCGGCGGCGCCGGCCAGGCCAACTACGCGGCGAGCAAGGCGGGCCTGATCGGGCTGGCCCGGTCGATCACCCGTGAGCTCGGTACCCGCAACATCACGGCCAACGTGGTGGCGCCCGGCTTCATCGAGACCGACATGACCGCCGCGCTACCGGAGGATCGCAAGGCGGGATACCTCAGGTCGATCCCGGCCGGCCGGTTCGCCACGCCGGAGGAGGTGGCCGGCGTGGTCACCTGGGTGGCCAGCGACGCCGCCGGCTACGTGTCCGGTGCCGTCATCCCGGTCGACGGCGGCCTGGGTATGGGTCACTAACGCAGGAGGCAGACGGACATGGCAGGACTGCTCGACGGCAAGCGGCTGCTGGTCGCCGGCATCATCACCGAACAGTCGATCGCGTTCACCGCGGCCCGGATCGCCCAGGAGCAG
>DASRRF010000738.1:0-2321 GCA_035695905.1 Micromonosporaceae bacterium
GGTACCAGCTCAGCTACGAGTACGACACCACGGTGGCCACCCACACCAGCCGGATCACCGACAGCTTCGGGCTCACCTCGACCGCGGCGTACGACCTGCGCTTCGGGCTCGTCGCGTCCAATGTGGACACCAACAACAACCCGACCAGCTACGTCTACGACGAGTTCGGCCGTACGGTCAGCATCACCGGGCCGTACGAGACCGGCACCGGCAGCGCGACGATCCGGTTCGAATACCACCCCGATGCGGCGGTTCCGTGGGCGCTGACCCGGCACCTGGACAAGTTCCGCAGTGCCACCGACCCGATCGACACGGTGCTGTTCATCGACGGGCTCGCAAGACCGCTGCAGACGAAGGTAGATGCCACTGTCCACACTGGACCATCGAGTGCCGCGGTTGACGTGATGGCCGTGTCCGGCCGGGTCACCCTCGACCACGTTGGCCGTACCGTGGAACGCTTCTACCCCACGACCGAACCGCTCGGTACCCCCGGCGTGTTCCACGCCGCCCCGGACAGCGTGCAGCCCACCCGTACCGCGTTCGACGTGCTGGACCGGGCCACCACCGTCACGTTGCCCGACAACACGGTCACGGCGACCAGCTTCGGGTTCGGGCCGGACCGGTCCGGCGCCACCGAGTTCGTCACGACCGTGACCGACGCCAACGGAAACTCCAACCGGACCTACCGCAACGTCCGCCAGCTGGCCACCAGCCTGCAAGAGTTCCACAATGGACAGTCCGTCTGGACCAGTTACAGCTACGACGCGCTGAGCCAGCTCACCGGGGTGCTCGACGACCATAACAACAGCTCCGGCGCCAGCTACGACAACCTGGGCCGGCAGACCTCGACGCGGACCCCGGACACCGGCCTGACCGAGTCCCGCTACGACCTGGCCGGCAACGAGGTCGCGCAGATCACCCCGAACCTGCGCGCCGCCGGCAAGCAGATCAGCTATGACTACGACTTCAACCGCCCGACCGCGGTGCGTTTCCCGGACTTCGCGGCCAACAACGTCAGCTACACGTACGGCGCCCCGGTCGCCCCAGGCGCTCCGGGCGCGGCGGACAACCGCGCCGGGCGGATCGCCCGGGTCACCGACGAGTCCGGCGTCGAGGACCGCTTCTACGGCAAGCTCGGCGAGACCGTCAAGGAGGTCAAGACGGTCAGCACCGACACCGGCCCCGCCGACACGTACACCACGCAGTACACCTTCGACACGTTCGGGCGGATGCAGTCCATGGTCTACCCCGACGGCGAGGTACTCACCTACCAGTACGACTCCGGCGGCCAGCTCCGGCAGGCCAGCGGGGTCAAGGAGGGGCGCAGCTACAGCTACCTGACCCGGCTGGAGTATGACAAGTTCGCCGAGCGCGCGTTTGTGGCCGACGGCGACGGCACCCAGACCAGCTACACGCACGATCCGCTGGTCCGGCAGCTGACCAACCTGCGCACCGGACCCGCGGGCGGCACCGCCTTCCAGAACCTGCTCTACCAGTACGACAACGTCGGCAACATCGTGGCGTTGCACAACGACGTACCCGTCCCGCCGCCGTCACAGGACGGTGGACCGAGTACCCAGACGTTCAGCTACGACGACCTGTACCGGCTCACCGGCGCAACCGGCAGCTACGAGTTCGAGCCCAACAAGTTCAACCGGTACACGTTCAGCCAGACCTACGACTCCATCCACGACGTGCTGTCCAAGCAACAGGTACACGAGGTCGTCCAGCCGCCGGACAACCCGATCACGCAACACAAGACCACCTTCGACAACACGTACCAGTACGGCGGGCCGAAGCCGCACGCCGCGAGCCACATCGGTACCCGGTCGTTCAGCTACGACGGCAACGGCAACCAGACCAGCTTCGCCGAGGACGGCAGCGGCCAGCAGCGAACGATCGTCTGGGACGAGGCAAACCGCATCCAGAGCATCTTCGACAACGGACACGAGAAGACGTACAAGTACAACGACTCGGGCGAGCGGGTGATCAAGCGCGATTCGCAGGGCGAGACCGCGTACGTCAACCAGTACTTCTCCATCCGCAACCGCCAGATCGGCACCAAGCACGTCTACGCCGGTGCCACCCGGATCGCCGCGAAACTGGTGAAGCGCAACGCGGAGGAGAAGGACCGGTTCTTCTTCCACCCCGACCATCTGGGCAGCAACACCTACATCACCGCCGCCGACGGGCAGATCTTCCGGCACACCGAGTTCTTCCCATCCGGCGAGGCGTGGGTGGACGAGGCCAGCAACACCCAGCGCACCCCGTACCTGTTCGCCGGCAAGGAGTTCGACGAGGAGACGGGCCTCTACTACTAC
>DASRRF010000739.1:0-2474 GCA_035695905.1 Micromonosporaceae bacterium
AGGTCATCGGTACTGAGCTCGGTCAGCCGATGACCGGTTTGGATCAGCAGCCGGACGATGATCCGTTCGGAGCAGCATCTGATGGTGTGGGCGCTGTAGTCCAGCTCGGCCGCGGCGGCGGTGAACACCGCGATGTCCGCGGCCAGCGGGCCGCGTCTGGCCTGGGCCAGCAGGCCCCCGATCTTGCGGGCCAGGTAGTCATAGCCGGGTCGCAGCCGCCCGGTCACCATCAGGTAGGTGACGAACGGCCGTTGCGACACGCCCAGGCTCTGCTGAACGTCGAGTGTCTCTCCGGCGAATCCGGTCGGGTCGGGCCAGCGCGCCAGGAACGACCACGCCGCGTCGCGGTAGGAACGGGATCCGTGCCCGTCGACGGCCAACCACGCCTCGTAGCTCGAGACCAGCTCGGCCGCGCCGGGCACGTGCGCGGCGCGGCGTTCAAGCCTGGGCACGTTGCCTGGCCCGGGCGGCGTCGTAGGCGGCGCGCACGCGTACCGGCGCCAGATGGATGTAGCCGACCGAGGAGTCGACGTGGGCGTGACCGAGCAGCGCCTGGATCACGGCGAGATCCACTCCGGCCTCGGCCAACGCGGTGCCGAACGAGTGCCGCAGCGCGTGCGGATGCGCGGCCGGCACCTCGGCCCTGTCGCGGTGGTAGCGGAAGATCGTGCGCAACCCGGCCGCGGACAACCGCTGTCCGCGGTGCGCGCCCTTGGCCACCACGAACAAAGCCGAGGCAGCGGTGTCCGGCCGTTCGGCGAGCAGGTAGGTCTGGATCCAGCCGGCCACCTCGCTGTCGACCGGTGCGCGGCGTTCCCGTCCGCCCTTGCCGGTCACCCGCACCCAGCCGCGGGCGATGTCGATGTCGGCGACATCCAGCGCGAGGACCTCGGCGCTGCGCAGCCCGCTGAACAGCATCAGCCCGGCGATCGCCTTGTCCCGCCAGGTCCGCAGACTCGACAAGAACGCGGTGATCTCGCCGCGCTCCAGCCCGCGAGGCAACCGCTGTGGCTGCCGGGCCCGCAGCGGTGCGCGTGGCTGCGGTTGGGCTAGGTGACCCAGCAGCCCGCTGCGCTGCGAGGTGGAGACCCGGCGGCCGGCCGGGCCTTTCGGCATCGGGTTGATCGCGGCCGGGTCCCGCATCGCGCGGAACGCGAACAGTCCGTTGATCGCGGCCAGTCGCCGGTTCACCGTCGCGGCCGCCAGGCCCTGACACGAGGCGAGGAACCGCATCAGCGCGGCAGTGTCAACCTCGTCCAGACACAGCTGCTGCTCGTCCAACCAGCGGCACAACGCAAGCAGATCGAACGCGTAGGAACGTCGGGTGCCCGATGCGTACCGACGATCGCCCAGATGGGCGAGGTAGTCGTTGACCAACGACAGGTCAACCTCTGGTGGGCCGGTGAGCAGCCAGCCGCCATCACATGCTTCGACGCGAAACGCGCTCTGCGATGTCATGAGACACGTATCCCACATCTACATCGAGTAAACGGGGAACCCAGCCCACCATGGCGTGTCGGGCCTCATGGGTAACCACGATTACCCGGTAAAGGGGGACACGACCTCTACCTATTGGGAGGTCGACGTCGCCGACGAGCTGGCCGACCTGTCCGAGTCCGTGGACGACGACGGGGTCACCCGGCCGGTCGAGCAAGCCAAGCGGGAGTTCGGCCATTCGAAGGACCACAGGACCGATCTGCCGCAGGTGGTGATCGCGATGGCGGTCACCCGCGACGACGTCCCGGTGCGGTGCTGGACCTTCCCCGGCAACGAGAACGACCAGCGCATCATCCGCACCGTGAAGGACGACCTGGCCGGGTGGAACCTGCACCGGATGGTCTGGGTCGCCGACCGCGGCTTCGCCTCGGCCGCCAACCGGGCCTACCTGACCCGCGGTGGCGGGCACTACATCCACGCCGAGAAGCTGCGCCACACCAACAGCGAGGCCGCCGCCGCGCTGGCCCGCGCCGGCCGGTACCGCACCGTCGCGGGCAACCTCCGCGTCAAGGAGGTCGCGGTCGCGCCCGGTGGTGACGGCGACGGCGACCAGGGCGCCCGGACACAGCGGTTCGTGGTCTGCCACAACCCCGAGCAGGCCGTCCGCGACGCCGCCATCCGGGACCGGCTGGTCGCGCATCTGGAGGAGCTCATCGCCGGCTCCGATGCCTGGACCTCCCGGCGCCGCGACGAGTTCGTCGGCTCGCTGAAGGGCAAGCCGGGGCTGCGCCGCTACCTGCGCCGCACCCGAAGTGGGCTGCTCCGGGTCGACCACGCCACCCTCAAGGCTGAGTCCCACCTGGACGGCAAGTGGCTGCTGCGCACCAGCGACGTCACCGTGACTCCGGAGGACTTGGCCGCCGCCTACAAGCAGCTGCTGCAGGTCGAACGCGGCTGGCGCGACCTCAAGGGCGCCCTCGGCCTCCGGCCGGTGTTCCACTACCGCGAGGACCGCATCCGCGGCCACGTCCAACTCT
>DASRRF010000740.1:0-2593 GCA_035695905.1 Micromonosporaceae bacterium
GATGCCGGCACGGATCTCCGAGACCTCGGCGACCGCCCGCGCGACGGCCTGCGCGTCTGCGGCCAGGTGCGCGCCGTCCGCGCCGGCGGGCGCACCCCGGCCGAGTTCGGCGGCCGTGGCGTCGCGGTGTTCGGCGTCGCCGAAGAGCACCGGGGTCGGTCCGGGGTAACGGTTCAGCAGGTCGCCGAGGACGTCGGCGGCGTACCCGGACTGGGTGGCGACCAGTACCGAGCCACCCCTGTCCACAGTGTCTATTGCGGCCGCGATGACCGCGTGGCTCTTTCCGTTGCCGGGTGGGCCGGACACCACGACCACGGGCTCGGTCCGGGCCCGCAGGATCACCTCACGCTGGGCCGCGTTGAGCGGCAGCGGGGAGAGTATCTCGTCGTCCGATGTGGACGGACGCGGCGCCGGCTCGGCGACGCCGTACACCTCGGCGAGCGCGGTCGCCTCCAGGCCGGGCCGGTTGGCCCAGCCGACCAGCGTCTCCCGCAACCCGGTCGAGGTCACGTCCCGGACGATGAACAGCCCGGCGACCGCCACCCCGACCAGGTGGTTGTCCTTGTCCTTGCGCGGCGGCCGCGGCTCGACCGCCGCCACCGGGAGCCCCGCGGCGGCCGCGGCTTCGCTGATCCACTCCGCGGTGCCGGCCGCGGACAGCCAACCCGGCTCGCCCAGCCCCGGCGCGGCCTCCAGTTTCGCGGCCAGTACCCGGTCCTCGACCAGCCGGGTGACCTCGACATCGCCGGCGGGTACGACCCGGTAGCCGCTCGGCCCGCGGTCCAGCCGTACCGGCTGGGTGAGCAGCGGCGTCCACACCCGGCGCTGGGCACCGTCCAGCTTCGTGCGGCCGGCCACGAATGCCAGCCCCCTGCGCAACAACCGCTCGTCGCGATGCAGCGCGTCGAGCCCGGCGAGGGTGTTCACATCGGTGGTCCGCGGTGCCCGGTCCGGATGGCTGAGCATGACGAACTGGTGGCCGGCATCGAGCATGTCGAAAATCCGCTCGCGGCTGGCCGGTGCCAGGTCGGCGAGCGCGGCGAGGATCTGCCGTGGCTCCATTGCTGCCCGATTCTGCCGTACGTGTGAGGATCCTGACGCCCTTCCGACAGTGCTCCTGCACCTTCCGGGCGGCGACAAACCGGCCGGCAACCCCGACACTCGTTGATATGCGCCGCCGCGTCGTAGTCTGCGCCCTGTTGCTCGGCGTCGTGCTGGGCACCGCGGCCGCCGCCCGGGTTCCGGACGAGCCGCCGCCGACCGCCGGCCTCAGCTACCTCGCCGCGCAGGAGGAGCTCCGCGCGTGGTACCCGGACGTGTCCATCCGGGTCTCGCCGAACGGCGTACCCGACGGCGCCGATCCGGCCCTGCTCACCGTGAAGACCCAGAAGCTGGAAAACCCCGGCTGGTCCGACAAGCCACCGACCCGCCCCGAGGTGTCGCTCACCCTGACCACCCAGATGCCCGAGGTGCTCGGCCGGCCGTTGGGCGAGGCCCGGGGCGAGCTGACCCGGCGTGGCATCGCGGTGAGCTGGCTCCCGCGCGACGCCGCCGACGACTGGACGGTGCAGAACCAGCCGTACGAAGCCGGCACGGTCATCCCGATCTACATCGTCGTTGCCTTCGCTGCGCCGGGTGCGGTGGCGAGCGCCTGTGCGAACCCGTGCATCCGGCCGGTGGTCACGCTGCGGGTGGCGGTCACGCTGGTCTCCGTTCCGGATGTACGGACAATGCTGGAAACCCAGGCGCGTAGCACGCTGGAGACCGCCGGGCTGGTCTTCGGGCTCGACCTGGCGATCGACGGGACGGTTCCCGGGCGGGTCATCGCGCAGGATCCGGTGCCGGGGGCCAGGGTCCCCCGGGGCACCCGGGTCAACGTGCGGGTCGCCCGTACGCCACCGGTCTCCGTACCCGATCTGATCGGGTTGACCGAGGCGGAGGCCCGGGCCGCGCTGGACGCGGTCGGGCTGTTCGCCACGATCGCCCTGGTACGCGACGGATCCGGCCCGGGCAAGGTCGTTGGCCAGGATCCCGCGCCGGGCACCACGGTGGCCCGGGGCACCACGGTGACCGTACGGGTGGAGCGCACCAGCTCGCTGCTGGGCCTGCCGATCGCCGTGGTGGCCGGTGGCGGTGGCGGCCTGCTGCTCCTGCTGCTCGCCGCGGTCGGGCTCGGTGCCCTGCTCCGGCGCGGTCGGCCCGGGCGCGCCGGACAGGCCGGGAAGGTGCGGGTACGGCCGGTGTTCCCGGTGCCGCAGGTGCGGGTCGAGGCGCTCGGGCCGGATGTCGGGCACGTGGTCGCGCTGCGCCCGCGCGACGATCCGGGCACCCAGGTGCTGGAGGAGGTTCTGCGATGAACACGGTGCGGGCGCTGCTGCTGGGCTCGGACCAGCCCGGGTCCGGGCGCGGGAACGACCTTGCCGAGCGGCTACGCGGTTCGGCGTTCACCGGACCGTTGCGCGCGCTGTCACCGGCCGGCCGTACCCTGGTGGACCGGTCGTTGGGCTCGGTCGCCGGCCGGTTGCTGGACCTGGACCTGGTCGACCTGCTGATGGCCGGATGGCGCAAGCACACCGCGCTCGCCGAGGCGGCC
>DASRRF010000741.1:0-7616 GCA_035695905.1 Micromonosporaceae bacterium
GTCCAGTCCAGGCAGCCGCGGGCCACCGGTCGCCGGCTCGCCCGCAGGCTGGCTGGATCGGTGCCCAGCTCGGTGGTGAGCCAGCCCAGGCCGCGTTCGGTGAGCGCGAAGCCGGCGTCCTGTTGCAGCAGGCCGGTCCGGGTCATCGCGTCGGTCACGGTCACCCCCAACCGTCCGGCGAGGTGGTCGTAGCACGTGCGGCCGCGGGCCAAGGCCGCCGATGCTGTGACGGTTCGAAGGGAGCCATGCGCCGGCACTGGCCCTCGCCCCGGTGCCGGGAGGTGCGCGGAGAGGTCTTCGAGCAACTCCGCGACATGCGACCCGGCCAGCTGCACGTACCGGTGCCGGCCCTGCCGTTGCTCGGTCAGCAGCCCGCCGGCGATCAGCCGGTTGAGATGCTCGGTGGCGGTGGACGGGGCAACCCCGGCCAGCCGGGCCAGCTCTCCGGCGGTCCACACCCGGCCGTCCAGCAGCGCCAGGCAGAACGCGGAGCGGGTCTCATCGGCGAGCAACCCGGCCAGCCGGGCCAGGTCGGCGCTCTCCGCATTCGGGGTCATGGCTCCATTGTGCGCGGAGTCGTTTCGGTGTTCACCGAAACGATCGGGCTCTACGGTGTGTTGATGGCTGAACCGGACGATGTGCTCGCTGTGCTCCGCGATCCGCGGTTCGCCGTACCGGAAGCACCTACCGGCGGCGCTCCCGGTACGCTTCGTTGGCTGCGCGGCGCGGTCGCCCGGTTCAGCAACGGCGAGATGCACACGCGCCGGCGCGGGTACGCCACCGCCGAGCTGGACCGGATGGATCCGCCGGAGCTGCGCAGCCGGGCGGCGCAACGGTCGGCCGAGGTGCTTCGTGCGGCGGACGGGCGGGCGGTCGACGTGATGGCCGAGCTGGCCCGGACGGTGCCGGTCGGCGTACTCGCCGAGGAGCTCGGCCGCACCGATCCGTCCATTGTGGACGCCGTGGCGACGGTGGCCGCCGGATACCTGTCCGGCGCGGGTGGCTCGGGGACCGATCACGCCGTACGGCGGCTGGTTGACGCGTTCGGGGGTACCCCGGACGAAGAGACGGCGGCCCGGATCGGCCTGCTCGTACAGGCCTGCGAGGCCACCGCCGGGCTGATCGGCAGCGCGGCGTACGCGATGCTGCGGCGAGGTACGACGGAGGTCGACGCCGCGATCGACGAGGTGCTGCGGGACAACCCACCGGTACGGGCCACCCGGCGGATCGACGTGGCCAGCGGTACGGCGGTGCAGCTGGATCTGGCTCGGGCCGGTCTCACCTTCGGCGCCGGGCCGCGGCCGTGCCCGGGGCGGGACCACGCGATCGCCATGGCGGCCGGCGTTCTCGAAGCCCTGCGCGGCTACCGACTCCTCGAGCCGGATGTCGACTATGGACAGTCGGTGCCGCTTCGACTCGTGGTGCGTGTGGCATGAGGTTCGAGGCGTTCCGTGCCCTGCATTCGGACGGCACCCCGCTGCTGCTGCCCAACGCCTGGGACTTCGCCTCGGCCGCGGCGCTCAGCGCGGCCGGCTTTGCCGCGATCGGCACCACCAGCCTCGGCGTCGCGGCGTCCCACGGGCTGCCCGACGCGCAGGGCCTGGCCCGCGCCGAGACGCTCGCGCTCGCCGAGCGGCTGACCCGCCTGCCCTGCCTGCTGTCCGTCGACATCGAGGCGGGGTTCAGTGAGGACCCGGCCGAGGTCGCCGCGTTGGTGGTCCGGCTCGCCGCCGCGGGCGCGGTCGGGATCAACCTGGAGGACGGCCGTCCACAGGGGACACTCGCGCCGATCCCGCGGCAGCTGGAGCTGATCGCCGCGGTCAAGTCCGCCGCGCCGGAACTGTTCCTCAACGCCCGTACGGATACCCATTGGCTCGCCGAGGGCCGGCCGCCCGCGCTGGCCGAGACGCTGGCCCGGATCGAGGCGTACTCGGCGGCCGGCGCGGACGGCGTCTTCGTACCGGGCCTGGCCGGCGCCGCGGACATCCGTACCGTGGTCGAGGCGGTCAAGGTGCCGGTCAACCTGCTCGCCGCGCCGGGCCGGATGACCCTACGCGAGTTCGCCGATCTCGGGGTGCGCCGGGTCAGCTGCGGGTCGTTGCTGTTCCGGGCGGCCCTGCACACCACGGTGCAGACCGCGCTGGCGGTCTCCCGTGATCAGCCGGTGATGGACGGGATCCCCGGGTACGCCGAGGTCGAACGGCTGGCCGATCTCTGACGACGTATGGTGCACCGATGGGCACCCTGGTCGGCCGGGACGCGGAACGGGCCGCGATCGGCCGGCTGCTCGACGCGGCGGCGGCCGGCGCCGGTGCCGGGCTGATCCTGCGCGGCGAAGCCGGCATCGGCAAGTCCGCGCTGCTGGACGACGCCCTCGCCCGGGCCGGGGACGCGCTCGTGCTGCGTACGGTCGGGGTCGAGGCCGAGTCCGCGCTCGCGTACGCCGGCCTGCAGCGGTTGGTGCGCCCGATCGCCGACCGGCTGAACGGGCTGCCCGCGCCGCAGTCCGGCGCGTTGCGGGTCGCCCTTGGCCTGGCCGCCGGCCCGCCACCGGACCGCTTTCTGGTCGCGGTTGCGGTGCTGACGCTCTTCTCCGACGCCGCCGGCGAACGACCACTTCTGTGCACTGTGGACGATGCGCATTGGGTTGACACGCCGACCATCGAGGCGCTCGCGTTCGTCGCCCGGCGGATCGGGGACGAGCCGGTCGCGCTGCTGTTCGCCGCGCGAGACGGCGAGGGCCGCCCGCCCGCGCTCGACGGGATCGCCGAGCTGCACCTGGCCGGGTTGACCCCGGCGGCCGCCGTCGAGCTGCTGGCCGGGTCGACTTGGCCGGCTCCAGCGCCGGGCGCGGCGCCCGTCGCAGCCATCTCTCCGGCAACCAGGGACGAGGTGGTACGGGCGGCCGGCGGCAATCCGCTCGCGCTGATCGAGCTGCCCGGCGGGTTCACCCCGGGGCCGCCGCTGCCGCTGTCCGAGTCGCTGGAACGCGCCTTCTCACACCGGATCGCCCGCCAGCCGACCCCGGTACGCTCGCTGCTGCTGTTGGCCGCGGCGGCCGGCGACGGCGACCTGGCCGTGCTGCGCGACGCCGCCCGGAGCCTGGACCTCGACGCCGACCTGCTGGACGGAGCCGGCGTCGCCGACCTGGTCCGGGTCGACGGTACGGCGCTGTCGTTCCGGCACCCGCTGATCCGGTCCGCGGCGTACCAGTCCGCGCCGAGGGCACAGCGGCAGGCCGCGCACCGGGCGCTGGCGCAGGCACTGGCCGGCCGGGAGCTCGACACCGAACGGCGTGCGTGGCACAGGGCGCAGGCGGCGGACGGTCCGGACGAGGCGGTGGCACTGGCCCTGGAGGACGCCGCCGACCGTACCGCGAGCCGGGCCGGGCCGGCCGCGGCCGCCGGGTTGCTTGCGCTCGCGGCGGAGCTGAGCCCGACCGAGCCGGACCGGTCCCGGCGGCTGGCCGGGGCGGCGGAGGCGGCCTGGCGCAGCGGGGACACCGTACGGGCCGGTCAGCTGCTCGACGCCACGGATCCGGCGGCCGATCTCGGGGTACGGGTCGACGTGACCCGGCTGCGCTGCCTCGTCGAGCTGCGCGCCGGAATCCCGGCGGACGCGGCCGCGCTGGCGGTGCCCGTACTCGAGGAAGCGGCGGCGAAGGATCCGGACCGCGCGCTGCCGCTGATGCTGATTGCCGGCGAGGCCGCGTTCCAGGCCGGGCAGGCGCAGGCCGTACTCGCCATCCGCGGCCTGATGGAGCGGCTGGGTACGCCGACCCAACCGCGTACCGCGTTGCTGGCCCGGCTGCTGGTGCAGATCGGCCGCCCGCTCGGCGAGCACGACCAGGCGGCGATCCGCGGGCTGATCGACGAGGTTGCCGCGCTCGACGACCCGGATCTGCTGGTCCGGATGGGCGGCGTCGCGGGCCGGCGGGGCGACCATGCCACCGCGCGCCGGCTCTGGACCCAGGCGGCGGCCCGGGCCCGCCAGCTCGGCGCGGCCGGCGTACTGCCCTGGGCGCTACTGAACCTGGCCAGCGACGACCTGGCCCGTGGCGCGTTCCGGTTCGCCGAGATGCACGCCGACGAGGGCCGCCGGCTGGCCCGCGAGACCGGCCAGGAGAGCCTGGCCTGCCACCACGACGCGCTGCTCGCCGAGCTGGCCGCGGCGCGCGGGCGGGAGCCGGAGGTACGCGCGCTGGCCGCGGAGATCCTGCCGGAGACGGCGGCCCGGGGGTTGGTGCACGTATCGGCAACCGTCGAAGGCGCCCGGGCCGCCGCCGCGCTGGTCGCCGGCCGGCCGGAGGAGGCCCTCGACGCGCTGACGAACCTGTGGACCGACGCGCTCGGCACCGGCCGGGCCGAGCACGCGCTGCGGTTCGTACCGGACCTCACCGAGGCCGCCGTACGCGCCCGGCACCCGGAGCGGGCCGGCGAACCGGTCGCCGCGTACGAGACCTGGGCGGAGGCGGTGTCCTCGGCGCCGGGCCGGGCGCTGGCCGCGCGCAACCGGGCGCTGCTCGCCCCGGCGGCCGAGGCGGACGGCTGGTACGCGACCGCACTCGACCGGCATCGCGGCGTCGACCGGCCACTGGAGCAGGCCCGTACCGAGCTGCTGTACGGGGAGTACCTGCGGCGGGAGAAGCGCCGGGCCGACGCGCGCCCGCATCTGCGCTCGGCGCTGGCCACGTTCGAACGCCTCGGCGCGGACGGCTGGGCCGAGCGGGCCGCGGAGGAGCTGCGGGCCACCGGCGAGACGGCCCGCCGGCGCGACCCGAGCACACTGGACACGCTGACCCCGCGGGAGCTGCAGATCGCCCGCGCGGTGGCGGACGGTGCCACCAACCGGGATGTGGCCGGCCAGCTGTTCCTCAGCCCGCGCACGGTCGACTACCACCTGCGCAAGGTGTTCCAGAAGCTCGGCGTCAACTCCCGCGCCGAGCTGATCCGGCTGATGCTGGCCGGCTGACCGCCGCGGACGCGACCGGCGACTTACGCGATTCGACGCCGGCCCGCCAAACCTAGCGTCGGATGCATGAGTATCGCTGCGCACGCTTCGACCGGGGCCGACCCCGGGACGGCCGCCGGACCCGACCCGCGGCGGTGGATCGCACTGATCTTCGTGGCACTCGCCCAGCTGATGGTGGCACTGGACGCGACGATCGTGAACATCGCTTTGCCGTCGGCCCAGCACGCGCTGGGCATCTCCGATGCCTCCCGGCAGTGGGTGATTACCGCGTACACCCTCGCCTTTGGGGGTTTGTTGTTGCTCGGCGGGCGGATTTCCGACCTGGCCGGCCGGAAACGGACCTTTCTCGCCGGGCTGATCGGGTTCGCCGCGGCCTCGGCGCTGGGCGGCGCGGCCACCGGGGGCACGATGCTGATCGCGGCCCGGGCGCTGCAGGGCGCGTTCGGCGCGGTACTGGCGCCGGCCGCGCTGTCCCTGCTGGCCGTGACGTTCACCCAGCCACGCGAGCGGGCCAAGGCATTCGCGGTGTACGGCGCGATCGCCGGCAGCGGCGCCGCGGTCGGCCTGATCCTCGGCGGGGTGCTCGCCGAGCAGCTGAGCTGGCGGTGGTGCCTCTACGTGAACGTGCCGATCGCCGTGGCAGCCGTGATCGGTGCGTCGCTGACCCTGCGGAACGTGCCGGCCGGCGCCCGCCAGCGGCTGGACGTGGCCGGCGCGGTGCTGGTCACCAGCGGCATGGTCGCTGTCGTGTACGCCTGCGCCCAGGCGGTCAGCGACGGTTGGGGATCGGCGAAGGTGATCGGGCTGCTGGCCGCCGGCGCCGTACTGCTGAGCCTGTTCGTGGTACTGCAGACCCGGGTGTCCGCTCCGCTGCTGCCGTTGCGCATCCTTCGGGACCGCAACCGGGCCGGTGCCTACCTGTCGATCGCGCTCGCCGTGGCCGGGATGTTCGGGCTGTTCCTGTTCCTGACGTATTACTTCCAGGTGATCGCGGGGTACTCGCCGGTGCGTACCGGCCTGGCGTTCCTGCCCCTGTCGGCCGCGGTGCTGGTCGGCTCCGGCGCGATCGCGAGCCGGTTGCTGCCCCGGGTACCGCCCCGGATGCTGATCGTGCCCGGCCTGGCCTCGGCCGGCGTGGCGATGGCGCTGCTCACCCGGCTCACCGTGGACAGCGACTACCTGACCGCGATCCTGCCCGCGGTGATCCTCCTCGGGCTGGGCCTGGGCTGCGTGTTCGTACCCGCGATGAGCATGGCCACCCAGCGCGTCGACCGCCGGGATGCCGGGATCGCGGCCGCGGTGGCCAACGCTGCCAGCCAGATCGGTGCTTCGATCGGTGCCGCGCTGCTCAACACGCTGGCCGCCGGCGCGACCGCGGCGTACCTGGTCGGCCGCCCACACACCGCGCAGGTGACGAGCGCCGCGCTGGTGCACGGCTACTCGGCGGCGGCGGCCGTGGGCGCCGGCATCCTCGCCACCGCGGCGATCCTGGCCGCGATCCTGGTCAACGCGCCCGCGCAGACCCAGGAGGAGCGATGAGACGGATCCTGTGGGTGACCGGCACGATCCTGTTTCTCACGATGGTGGTGCACATTGTCGCCCTCGCGATCACCGGTGGTCCGGTCACCGGCCCGGTATCCCTGCGCAAGCCCGCGGACTTCGCCGAGACCGGCTGGCTGCTGACCTGGTCGGTGGCGCTGATCCTGCCCCGGCTACAGGCTCGGGCGTGGCAGGGGGCTTTTGTCGCCGCGGCGACGATACTCTTCGGCGTCGGTGAGACCACGGTGATGGCGATCCAGGCCTGGCGCGGCGTACCCAGCCACTACAACTTCTCCACCCCGCTGGACGCCGCCCTGATGCGCGGCGGGGCGGCCGGGACGGCCGGGGTCTTCCTGATCGGCGTGATCGTGCTGCTGGTGGTGGCGGCACGCTCCGGCGGCGTCGCCAGCGCCCGGCTCGGCGTACTCGCCGGCATCGTGGTCCTGCTGGTCGGTTGCGCGATCGGGTTCGTCATGATTTCCAACAACAGCGGGGTGTACCAGGGCAGCGTCGGTGGCGGATTCGCCCGGCAGGAGGCGGCGTACCTCGGGCCGGACGCGGCGACGGTGGGCAAGGAGTACCTGCTGATCCGGCCCGCCACGCACGGCGGCGATCTGGTGCTGTTGCACGCGATCGGGGTGCACGGGCTGGTCCTGCTCGCGGTGCCGGCTGTACTGCTGACCCGTACCACGGTGACCGCCGCGCGGCAGCTGCGGCTGACCGCGGCGGCCGTGGCGAGCGTGGGGGTGGCGATGGCGCTGCTGCTGGTACAGGCGCTGCGCCAGCGGCCACTGGACCAGTTACCCCCGATCGCCCTTGCTACCCTCGCGATCTGCATGATCGTGTTGTCGGCTGTCTACGCGTACGTCGCGGTTGCGCTACTACGAGGGGGGAGAAATGTCGTACCCACCAGCCAGCTACCTGGGTGAGCAGGGCGAGATCAGTGCGGTGTACCGGCCGGCGTCCACCGAGCCGGAGATTCGCTACCGCACCGGCGGTTCGGCGCACTACCTGGCCACCGGAGCCGGCACGCACGGCCAGTTCGGCCTCTACCGGTGGGAGATGAGCGCGCAGGCCAGCGGCCCCGGCCCACACTTCCACCGGAC